>NZ_BAAALT010000052.1:0-2618 GCF_039528515.1 Luedemannella flava | reverse complement strand
GCCACGCGACCAGCGCGTCGACGGCGTAGGCAGCGGCGGCGGCCATCGGGCCGAGCGCGACGAGCAGCCACGCGTACGGCGACCCGCTGAGCGCGTACAGCACGATGCCCGCGGTCACCGGGATGACCAGGGCGAGTACGGGCGGCCGGCGTGGACGGAGCGGCACGGGCGGCGCCGGGGCGTCGAGCGACACCCCGGCATAACGGGGCACCACGAGCGGCGGGCGCGCGTAGGAGCCGTCGAGCGCCGGGATCGTGATCCGCACGGCCGTGTCGCCGAGCAGGGCCTCGTCGCCGGAGCGGAGCACGGCCCGGTCGACCGGCCGACCGGACACGTAGACGCCGTTCGCGGCGCCCAGGTCGACGATCTCGACGACGTCGCCGACGCTGATCCGGGCGTGGTGCTTGGAGACCAGCGGGTCGGTCAGGCGTACCGCGCAGTCCCGGTCGCGGCCCACGAGCGTGCTGCCCGCGACCAGCGGGAACGGCCCTCGGCCCGCGTCCGGCCCGGACACGATCTCCAGCGTCGCGGCGGGCTCGCCCCGCGCCCCATCCCTGTGGAAGGCGCTGGCCGGCATGACCCGCACCCTGGCGCCGGGACGCGGCCCCACGTCGCCAACGAGGGCGCTGACGGGCAGCGCCGTGCCGCCGTCCGGCCCCGACACGGCGAGGGTGACGGCCGACCACGTCCGCGAACGCTCCGGGTCCCGGGTCGCGAGCGCGTGCGCCAGCTCGCCGACGGTGGTGCCCGCACCGACCGTGACCGCGAGGTCGACCGCGTCCCCGCTCTCCCGGACCAGGGTCACCTTCAACTCGGTCATGCCGAACCTGGGCCTGATGATGCCCTCGCTTCGCTCGGTCATGCCGCCACCTCGCTCCGCGAGGCGTCGGCACGACTGAACCTGGGCCTGATGATGCCCTCGCTTCGCTCGGTCATGCCGCCACCTCGCTCCGCGAGGCGTCGGCACGACTGAACCTGGGCCTGATGATGCCCTCGCTTCGCTCGGTCATGCGGGGCGTCGCCGCCGGGCCGGCCACAGGGTGGCCAGGTTGACCATCGCGAGGAACCGCTGGTGCGGCTTGCGTTCGCGCCGCAGGCCGCGCAGCGAATCGTCCACTTCCGACCAGTACGCCGCTACCGCGTCCGGTGACGGGTCACCCGGCCCGAAGACGGCCTCGTCGGCGCCCAGCGCGAGCCCGGTCGCGGCCGCGCGCCCGTCCACGGGCAGCGCCTCCACCGCGGCCAGCTCCTCGCCGGCGCGCCGGCGGGTCGGCCCGGCCGGCGTCGGTACGCCCAGGTCGCGCAGCCGGTCCAGCAGCTCCAGCCAGCCGTTGGCGATCTGCGCGCTGGTGGACCCGGCCCGCCGGCGACGCCGGCGCCGGCGCTCCTTGAGCCCCACGATCACGCCCACGACCAGCCCGAACAGCAGGAGTGGCAGGCCCACGTACGTGGCGATGGTGAGCAGCACCGCGCACACGCCGCACCGGTCCGGGGGCGGCAGGTCGTCGCCCGAGTCGTCGGCGTCCGGCGGGGCGGCCTGGTCGGGTGCCGGCAGCGCCACCGTGGGCGGCTGCACGATCTTCGCGTCGCCGTCCTCGTTCGGCTCGGGCTTGGGCGGCTTCGGCTTGTTCGTCACCGGCGGCGTCGGGTCGAACGGCACCCAGCCGACGCCGTCGACGGCGACCTCGACCCACGCCGTCACCATCGCGCCGGTCACGTCGCCCGCGCCGGTGCCGGTCTTGGCGAACCAGGCCTGGGTGGGCGCCGCGCCGAGCACGACCCGGGCGGGGATGCCCAGCCGGCGCAGCATGAGGGCGAGCGTGGCCGCGTACTGCTCGGAGTCGCCGACGAGCTGGTCGGCGGCGAGGAACTCGCGGACCCGCCCGGCTCCGTGTCCGGGCCGCGACGGCACGCCGGCCGCGCCCGTACCGTCGCTGTAGGCGCCCGCGCGCATGCGGGTGAGCAGCGCGTTGAGGCGGCCCATCGGGGTGGCGGCGGTGGCCCACTCGACCGCGAGGGTCTGCACCGGCTCGGGGTCGCCGACGATGTCGGGCAGGGTCACCACGGCGGTCGCCCGCCCGGCGAGGTCCTTCTCCGCCGGCACGGTCGGCACGAGCACGTCGAGGGTGTACGTGTCGCCGGTGCCCAGCACGAGCGGGGCGAGCCCGGTGCCGGTGCTGCGGTTGTAGCGGAACGATCCGGCGAGGTCGGCGCCGCGCGGGCCGTCGAACCGGGCCCCGGTCAGCGCGCCGACCGTCGGCACCCACACGCCGCCGAGGTTCTTGATCGTGACCTGGATCGTGGCGGGTGTCCCCGTCGCCTCGGTCGGGATGGTCGTACCCACCCGTTCGAAGACGCCCGACGCGGTGGTGGCGCCGGCGCCGCCGGCCACGCTCCACACGACACCGTCGTAGGCGTCCATCACGGCCAGACGCACCCGCGCCCCGCTGGGCAGGCCGGCGACGCTGAACAGGACCTTGTCCTTGTCCACCACCTCGTAGCGGCGCAGGCCCGCGAGCGGGCTGGGGTACTCGCTGAGGTCCAGCGGCGGCTGGACGTGCTCGCGCAGCACGTAGCGGTCCTCGTCGTCCGCGGGCAGCGCGGCCGCGAAGCCGCCG
>NZ_BAAALT010000051.1:0-23431 GCF_039528515.1 Luedemannella flava | reverse complement strand
GGCCGCTGCCCGGGCGTGCCGAGGTTGGCTGACGTCACGAGCATCACCGGGTCGGTGCCGCCGGTCGTGCCGACCGCCACGGCGCTCGGCACCCCCAGGCCGGCGGGGGCGGCCGCGGCGGAGGCGAGCGCCGGCGGGGCGCCGGTGGGCAGCTCGAAGTGCGGCTGGCCGAACGCGGGGATCTCGAACGAGGAGGTGTCCAGGCCGGGCAGATCGTCGTCGAGCGCATCGGCGGGGGCCGGCGTCGCGGCCTGTGCCTGCCTCGCGAGTCGCTTGTTCCGGAGGAACTCCATGCGCCACAGTAACAAGGGCGCGAGGCAGATGAGCAGGTTCACCGAGGGCCATACCGTGACGGCGACATCGGCGTGACCCCGGTACACCGCGACGGCGAGGGCGGCCGTGAGCAGGGCGGCCCACTGCAGATGCCGGCGGAAGACCCAGATGCTGTCGCGGCTGCGTGACGTGCCCTTGGGGGTGACCACGAAGCGGGCCGGGCGGAACAGCAGCGTCGCGATCAGCTGCGACGAGTAGATCGGCGCCGAGATCACCGACATGAGCATGCCCCCCAGCCCGGTGGACCCCGCCACCTCGTACGGGCTGACGTTGTGGCGCCGTGCGCTCACGTACAGCCAGAGCTGGAAGATGGTGGCGTCGGTGTACAGGGCGAGCCAGACCGACGGGGAGACGGTGGGGCCGTGCGCGCCGACGGCGAGGTAGAGCACCGCGTTGATGCCGCCGAGCAGCCAGCCGAGCGCCATCGACGGGTAGAACGTGGTGATCAGGCTGTAATGCAGTAGCTGACCGGGGGTGAACCGCCATACGCGGCGCCAGTACATCCTGGTGAGGATCTCGAATGTGCCGCGCGACCAGCGCATCTGTTGGCCGAAGTAGTCGCGCCACGACTCCGGCCCCTCGCCGGCGGCCAGGACGTCGGGCGTGTAGATCGACTTCCAGCGCCTGCGGGTGGCCGGGTTGCGGGACGTGTGGATCCGGATGCCGGTGGCCATGTCCTCGGTGATGGAGTCGCTGAGCCCGCCGACGCCGCGCAGCGCCGAGATCCGGATCGCGTTGTTCGTGCCGACGAGCATCGCCGCGTGGTACCGGTTGGCGGCCCGCTGGATGATGCCGTGGAAGGGGAACTGCTGCGACTCGGCGCCCCTGGTCACGTACGCCGTGCTGTTCCGGTAGCACTGTGGACCCACGACGTAGGCCACGTCGGGGTCGCGGAAGTAGCCGAGGACGCGCTCGACGAAGTTGGGCAGCGGCACGTGGTCGGGGTCGACGGACAGGAACACGTCGTACCCGTCGCCGTGCGCGTCGAGCCACGCGTTGTAGTTGCCGTGCTTGGTCCGTGCCCGGAAGGGGCCCTTGCGGGTGTTGTACCGCTCGATGCCCCTGCGGCTGAAGTGCCGCACGCCGAGCTCCGCGCAGACCGCGATGACGTCGGGGTCGTTACCCTCGTCGAGCAGCCAGACGTCGAGCTGGCCGGCGTAGTCGATGCGGCGGGCGGCACGCAACGTCTCCGCGACCACGGCGATCGGTTCCCTGCTGGGCACGATCGTGGTGAGGAACGCGAGCCGCAGCGACGGGTCGGGGCGCACCGGGACCGGGTCGCGCGCGAGCACCGAGGCGATGGCCAGCGAGACGGTGTTGACCAGCCGGAACAGCTCCATGATCGCGATGGCCACGATGACGAAGATGTTCGTCCACACGAGCCATGCGGCGCCGGCGAAGCTCGGGTAGTGCTCCGGGCTGAGCAGCCAGCGGACAAAGATCACTTCGATCGTGATGGTGAGCAGCGCGATGACGATCCGCTTGATCAGCCCGCCGACGCCGTCGGTGCGGGTGAGGCTCCGGAACCGCACCCGGTACGGCCCGGTGGGCGCCGGCTCGACACGCCCGGTGAGCTGACTGTAGGCCTCCAGGTCGCCGGGCGTGCGGCGAATGGCGCGGCCCCGCGCCGGCGGCACGGCGGACGCCATGACCCTCCTATTGTCAATTCCGAGCCATGTGCGTTCACGGAACGCGAATGAAGCTAACCGGGGGGTGTTATTCCCGTCCAGATCGACGGCCGGTTAAGGCGTGCTCACTCCACCGTTATGACCAGCAGGAATGGAAGTCGGAAATAGTTCCCGCGTATGTTGACGGTTTTCTGACACCGCTGGTCGGGCCATGCGCGCGTCTTTTGAATGTGACGAGTAGTCGGCCGTGAATGGAATTACCGCATGACGCGTGCGAAACGGCGGCGTCCGACTAGCCGATCTGCACCCACCGCGCCACCGACGGCACGCCGCGCTTGTCGGTGACGAACAGCAGGTAGGGGCCCGGCGGCACGATCGTGGGCTCCTTCGGGATGGTGAGCGTGACGCCGGTGGCCGTCGGCGTCATCTCCACCGCCACGGAGCGCTGCTCGACGTCGGTGACGTGGGTGCTCGCCCCGGGCCGCAGCAGCCGCGCCCTGACCAGTTGGGACGGGTCGGAGGTGGTGAACGCGCCCGTGGCGCCCCAGGTCAGCTTCAGCGGCCCGTCGTTGATCGCGGGCCGCGCGCCGCCCTGGTAGAGGTAGGCCGGGGTGAAGACCTCCAGACGCTGCTCGAACGGCGCGGTCTGAGAGTCGAGCTTGTCCGTGAACAGCGGGTTGGAGCCGACCGTGATGACCCGCCCGTCGGGCAGCAGCAGCCCCGCCGCGTGGTAGTCGCGGCCCACGGTCGGGTCGGCCGCGTACGACAGGGTGTTGGTGTCCGGGTGGTAGATGCGCGCGTTGTGGTTGTCGCTGGCGCCGCGGCCCCGGTAGCCCTTCGACCCGTTCGTGATGAGCGTCGTGTCGTCCGGCAGGGTGACGAGGATCGGGTACCGCGCGGCCTGGGGCAGGCTCGGGCCGGGCATGAAGCGCGGCGTGGCCTCGTCGAGGTCGACGACGTCGATGCGCGCGGTCGACTTGGGTGAGTCGCCGACCCCGCCCCCGCCGACGACGATCATCTTCTGGTCCTGCACCGGGCCGACCCATGCCGACCCGCTGGTCTCCAGCATGTCGGCGTCGCGCAGTCCCGGCACCAGCGTCAGCTTGTTGGTCCTCAGATCCCAGAAGCCCGGGTCGCGTCCCTGGTCGGCGGGGCCGTAGCCGGAGTTGGAGCCCGAGTAGAACAGCACCCCGGGCTTCGCGGTCTGAAAAATCGCGGGGTACGTCGGGAAGTACTGTTCAAGATCCTTACGGACGACCCACTTCTTCGTCCTCGGGTCGTACACCTCGCTGATGCCGGGCACGACCCGGCCCGCCCCGTCGAGGCCGGACACCGCGATGATCCTGCCGTCGGACAGCCCGGTCAGCGTCGGGTGCCACCGTTGCTCGGCCATGTCGCCGACCCGCTCGTACCGCTCGGTGACCGGGTTGAACTCGTAGGACTCGCGCCGGCCCTGGAAGTCCTGCCTGTCCAGGGTCATCTTCTCGTTGAGGCCGTAGATGTTCTCCCGGTCCAGCCCGGCCAGGCCGGTGATCTTGTAGTTGCCCCGGACCGCGGTGACCCCGCCCGGCCCCTCCTCGGTCGACTCGACCCAGGTCGAGGTGGTCGAGGCGGTGACCTTGGCGCCGCCCCTGATCTTGACCTTGGTGGCCGGCTGGACCGTGAACTCCGCGGTGGCGACGTACTTCCTGCCCGCCGGGGAGACGAACTCGGTGCCCTTGGGGAAGACCCGGGGGGCGCCGCCGGGCGCCCCGTTCTTCACCACCATGAGGCCGGCGGCCTTCGTGACCTGCGGCTCGAGCACCTCGTAGCGGAGCGTGCCCCCGGCGACGAGGAGCTTGCCGTCGGGCAGGAAGGCGTGCCCGGCGCAGAAGAGGTCGGTCGGCGTCGGCACGAGCTTCGTGCGGCCGGTCGACGGGTCGTGGACGAGCGTCCTGAACGTGCCGGCGGCGAACTGCCGCGTGTCGTTGCCCGACCCGGCGATGAGCAGGATCCGGCCGGAGGGCAGCAGCGCCGCGTGGATGGCGTTGACCCGCATGTCGGGCGGGAGCTCGATGACGTCCCAGTGGCCGAAGCGCGACTTGTAGCCGTTGCTGTTGATCAATTTGTCACGCATGTAGTCGGAGACATAGGACCAGGCCGGCGGCGTGTTGGCGCCAAGAATGACCGTGACGGCCAGTACCCCCATGAAAAACCGCCTGCGGCGCAGGCCGCGCGGCATTTCCTTCATGACGCCTCCTCGACGCCAAGGAGAATAAGGCACCGAAAATAGGTGGTCGGCTTTCATGGCGTGACGACGCGACGGGCAGCCGCCGCGTCGACCCGCGAACGTGATTCCCGCCACATCCGGGTGGGTCGGGGACCTGCCTGACCGGGGCGGACGCCCGGGCTGTACTGGCGACTACCGGACAGCGGCGCTGCCCACATGCTGGGCGATTTGCGGCAATGGTGCGCGCGGGGTGGGCGCGGGGGGCGGTGCCGGCACGGCAGCGCCTACGATGGTCGACGCAGGTATGTCTGTCCTCCGGCTTTCACCGGCAGGGCCGTAGGGAGCGCTGACCGTGTCGATTCTGGAAAAGATCCTTAACGCCGGCGAGGGCCGGACGGTGCGTCGTCTGAAGGCGATCGCCGAGGCCGTCAACTCGATCGCCGACCACTACACCGACTTGTCGGACGATGAGCTGCGGGACATGACCGACGCCTTCCGCGAGCGGTACGCCGAGGGCGAGACCCTCGACGACCTGCTGCCGGAGGCGTTCGCCGTCGCCCGGGAGGCGGCCAGCCGGGTGCTCGGCCAGCGGCCGTACGACGTCCAGGTCATGGGCGGGGCGGCGCTGCACTTCGGCAACATCGCCGAGATGAAGACCGGCGAGGGCAAGACGCTGACCTGCGTCATGCCGGCCTACCTCAACGCCCTCGCGGGCAAGGGCGTGCACGTGGTCACGGTGAACGACTACCTGGCCCAGCGCGACGCCGAGTGGATGGGCCAGGTGCACCGCTTCCTCGGCCTGAACGTGGGCGTGATCCTGCCCAACCAGAAGCCTGAGCAGCACCGCGCGGCCTACCAGGCCGACATCACGTACGGCACCAACAACGAGTTCGGCTTCGACTACCTGCGCGACAACATGGCGTGGTCGAAGGACGAGCTGGTGCAGCGCGGCCACTTCTTCGCCGTCGTCGACGAGGTCGACTCGATCCTCATCGACGAGGCCCGTACGCCGCTGATCATCTCCGGCCCGGCCGAGCAGTCGGCCCGCTGGTACGGCGAGTTCGCCAAGGTCGTCGCGCGGCTCTCCGCCGGCACGGACGGCGAGGGCGACTACGAGGTCGACATCTCCAAGCGCACCGTCGCCGTCACCGAGCGCGGCGTCGCCCGCGTCGAGGACTGGCTGGGCATCGACAACCTCTACGAGTCGGTCAACACCCCGCTCGTCGGTTACCTGAACAACGCGCTCAAGGCCAAGGAGCTGTTCAAGCGCGACAAGGACTACATCGTCAACGACGGCGAGGTCCTCATCGTCGACGAGTTCACCGGCCGCATCCTCTACGGCCGCCGGTACAACGAGGGCATGCACCAGGCCATCGAGGCGAAGGAAGGAGTGGAGATCAAGCAGGAGAACCAGACCCTCGCGACGATCACCCTCCAGAACTACTTCCGCCTGTACGAGAAGCTCGGCGGCATGACCGGTACGGCGCAGACCGAGGCGGCCGAGTTCCAGAAGGTCTACAACGTCGGCGTGGTGTCGATCCCGACCCACCGCCCGATGGTCCGCCAGGACAAGTCCGACGTGATCTACAAGTCCGAGAAGGCCAAGTTCAACGCGGTCGTCGAGGACATCGTCGAGCGGCACGCCAAGGGCCAGCCGGTGCTCGTCGGCACGGTCAGCGTCGAGAACTCCGAGATCCTCTCGCAGATGCTGCGCCGGCGCGGCATCCCGCACTCGGTCCTCAACGCGAAGTACCACGCCAAGGAGGCCGAGATCGTGGCGCAGGCCGGCCGCAAGGGCGCGGTCACGGTCGCCACGAACATGGCCGGCCGCGGCACGGACATCCTGCTCGGCGGCAACCCGGAATTCCTGGCCGCGGCGGAGCTGCGGGCCCGCGGGCTCGACCCCGAGGAGAGCCCCGACGAGTACGCCGCGGCCTGGGAGGATGTCCTCCCGCGCTGGAAGAAGCAGTGCGACGAGGAGGCCGAGGAGGTCGTCGACGCCGGCGGCCTGTACGTGCTGGGCACGGAGCGGCACGAGTCGCGGCGCATCGACAACCAGCTGCGCGGTCGGTCCGGGCGCCAGGGCGACCCCGGCGAGTCCCGGTTCTACCTGTCGCTGCAGGACGAGCTGATGAAGCGGTTCCGCGCGGGCGCCGTGCAGGCGGTCATGGACCGGCTCAACATGCCCGAGGACCTGCCCATCGAGTCCAAGATGGTGTCCCGCCAGATCAAGTCGGCGCAGACCCAGATCGAGGCCCAGAACGCCGAGATCCGCAAGGACGTCCTCAAGTACGACGAGGTGCTCAACAAGCAGCGCCAGGTGATCTACGCCGAGCGCGCCCGCGTGCTCGCCGGCGAGGACCTGCACGACCAGGTCGACAACATGATCGACGACACGGTCAAGGCGTACGTGCAGGGCGCCACCGCCGAGGGTTACGCCGAGGACTGGGACCTGGAGCAGCTCTGGACGAGCCTCAAGCAGCTCTACCCGGTGGGCGTGTCCATTGAGGACCTGGAGGAGGAGGCCGGCAGCCGGGCCGGCATGGACGCTGACTTCCTCACGGTGCGGCTCACGGAGGACGCGCACGCCGCCTACGCGGCCCGCGAGGAGGAGATCGGCTCCGAGCCGCTGCGCGAGCTCGAGCGGCAGGTGCTGCTCGCGGTCATCGACCGCAAGTGGCGCGAGCACCTCTACGAGATGGACTACCTCAAGGACGGCGTCGGCCTGCGCGCGTACGCCCAGCGTGACCCGCTGGTGGAATACCAGCGCGAGGGCTTCGACATGTTCGCCCAGATGCTCGAGGGCATCAAGGAGGAGGCCGTCGGCTTCCTGTTCAACATCGAGGTCCAGGTCGAGGACCAGGGCGCGCCCGAGGCCCCGGGCGGCATCGGCTCCCAGCAGCCGGTCGAGATCCGCGCCAAGGGTCTCGGCGGCAAGGGCCGCGGCCAGCAGCCGCTGTCGTACTCGTCGCCGACCATCGACGGCGAGGCCGGAGCCGGCGGCGTGGTCGTCGAGCAGTCGGCGCCCGCGCTGGGCATCGGCGCCCAGGGCCCGGCCCGACCGAACCGCGGCCCGGCATCCGCGACCGCGGCCGGCAACAAGCAGCCCTCGGCCGGCCAGGCCGTCGGCTCGGGACCATCGCGCAACGCCCCCTGCTACTGCGGGTCGGGCAAGAAGTACAAGCGCTGCCACGGCGCGCCGGGCGGCGGCGCCTGACGCACCTCCGCTTGGGTCTGGAACCCGGAGCGCCCGCCGGCCCCTGTGCCGCCGGGCGCTCCGGGCGTTCATGGGCCGGTTAGAGCACGTGTAGGTGCGTGCACGTCCAGCGCTCGTCGTGGCGTTCCAGCCGCAGGGTCATCGCCCGGGTGCGCTGACGGCGCTCCAGCAGGACCACGACCTCGGCCACCCCGACCACCGGCTCCCCGATGTGCACCCGCCGGACCGTCGGCCGGCCGATCGGCGCGACCTGCCCCTGCCGCGGCGCCCGCGGCGGCGCCCCGGTAGCGGCCCGCGTGGTGACCGGCGTCCTGGGCGAGGCCGACGTTCTGGTGACTGTCGGCGTTCCCGTGGCGGACGTTCGGCCGGTGACCGGGGTCCGCGCCGAGGGCGGGGCGCCGGTGGTGGTCGCGTCGGGGTGCGCGGCCAGCATCGTCAGCGCCTGGGCGATCTCGGCGTACGTCTCCGGTGCGCACAGCGCCCGCAGTTGGGTCGCCGGTCGGTAGCCGCCGATCACCTCGACGCACGCGCCGACGAACCGGTGCACCGCGAGCCTGCCGCCGGCCTCCGTCGCCCGGCCGGCGCCGGTGGCCGGCACCGCGCTGCTTGCTCGCGCAACGCCGGCTCCCGCGCCGCGTGCCGGCGCGGTCCGCGCCCCCGCCGCGCCGGCCGGTCGACCCGCGGCGGTCAGGCGTTCGGCGGTAGGTCGTTCGGCGGCGGTTGCCGGAGCCGTGCCGGTGGTCGGGAAGGGCAGCGTCGGCGCCAGGTCGTGGCGGATCAGGTGGGGCTCCGCGCCGGCGCGCGCCCACTCTTCGTCGGTCGGCGGCTCCAGCGGAGGCACTGGCAGGACCCGGATCGGTGGCCGCGGCTGGGACGTCGCGCGCTCCGACGGACGTACTCGCAGGGTGGCGGTCATGGCGGCCTCCTCGGATCCGGCAATCCTTGCGTTTGCCTTCGTTTGCCTTCGCGAGACCAAGTGTGACGGCACGCATCGATGAACGCAAGAAGCTTCTGTTTGCTTGCGTTTGCCTGTGGAAAACGTGAGCCGCGATGGCCGAGGTCCGCTCGGTGGGCCACCTCGCGCGCCAAAGGTGAGCTTCTGGCGGGCTGAGCACCGCAGCTGCCACCACAGGTGAGCTTTTGGCGGGGCTAGGCTGCTCGCGCGTCGCCAGATGTGAGCTTTTGGCGAGCGGCCCGGTGGCCGTGATCTCGCTAAAGGTGGGCCTTTCGCGGCGGGCCGGGCGGTGGTGTGGCGGGTGGCTGCGGGTCAGTCGTCGCGGTCGATGAGGGGGTTCGTGCGGACCCACTCCGCCGTTTCGGAGTACTTGCCCTCGATATAGGCCTCGAGGCGGGCGCGCTCGATGCGCCACTGCCCCCGACCGCCGACTTTGATAGCGGGAAGTTCGCCACTGCGTACCATGTGGTAGACCTGCGAGAGGGAGACGGCGAGTTCGTCGGCGACGTCCTGCATGGTCAGGAACCGGGCGGTCATCGCGGCGTCTCCAAGGGTCGGTGGCAGCCTCAGTTTGCCACTGGAAGCCTGCGATTAACCACTGGAGCGCGCGTGACGTCGAGCCTCATCCGCGTGTACCTGCCGGCCACGATGCCGGCCCTCGCCGAGCTGCGGGACAAGGGGGCGGCCTGGCTTCCCGACGGCATCCTGGCGCACGCCGTCACGCCCGGCCTGCGCGAGTGGTACGCCGAGGGCGACGAGGAGGAGCTGGAGTACGTCGCCTTCACCCACGCCGCGCAGGAGGCGCTCGTGCTCCTGCAGCGCGACCCGGCGGCGCCCCGCCGCCGCGTGGTGATCTCGGCGGACCTGCCGGCTGCCGAGGCGCCGTCCGCGAGCCGGGAGCTCGGGGAGAGCGGCGTGCGGCTGGCCGGCGAGGTCCCGCTGTCGGCCATCGCGGCGATCCACGTCGACACGGAGGAGGCCGAGGCGGACGTGCGCCAGGCGGCCGCCGTGGTGCACATCGCCGCGCTCGGCGACGCCGACGCCCAGTTCACCGTCGACGGCGCCGAGGACCACGAACTCGCCTGGTACGACCCGTCCGAGCTGGATCAGCTGCTCGACGGCTCCTGACCGTCGGCGTCCGCCTCCGCGTCGGAGTCGGCCGGCTTCAGCGTGCGGCCGTGCAGCACCATGGCGACGATCGCCCCGAGGAAGCCCACCACCAGGGCGAAGTTGATGCGGTTCTCGCCGAGGTAGCTGATCGCGAACGCGTCCCAGTCGGAGAAGCCGCTGGCGGCCCGGAGCAACTGGGCGCCGCCGACGCGGGTGATGACCTCCGCGACGACGTAGAGCAGGCCCGGCGCCGCGCCGGCGGCCAGGTACGCGGGCCAGCGGGCGCCGGTCCGGCGCAGGTACACGTACGCCGTGACGCCGGCGGCCAGGCCGCCCACCATGGCCGAGGTGAACGAGAACCAGCCGGCGGCCGCGCTCTGCGAGCCGACGGTGTCGCCCGCGCCGAACAGGGACTTCAACGGCGACTGGAAGATGGTCAGCACCGCGTTGCTGAGGAAGACGAGCAGCAGGCCGGCGACGCCGGCGGCCGCGATGACGGCCGGCACGGCGGCCTGCGCGCCGGCGATGAGGCCGGCCGCCGCCGTCGTGATCGCCAGGCCCCGCACCGCCGAGCCGGAGCCGTACGCCCCCAGGATCACGACGGCCGCCGCGAACCCGACGAGCAGGCCGGCGCCGGCGGTCACCGCCACCCGGCGGCCGATCCGGGCCACGAGCCCGTCCGGCGCCGCGGCCCAGTCGGCCAGACGGAGGGCGGCCACCAGGCCGGCGGCGGCGCCGGAGACGAGGGCCGCGGTGATCACGCCGGGTAGCGCGAGGGCCACGGAGCTGATGGCCACGGCGGGGTCGCTGAGGTTGCGGGCGATCGAGGCGTGCGCCGCCCACATCTCGCGCGCCAGCCACAGCAGGCTCAGGACGAGCACGATGAGGCCGCCCGGGGTGCGTACTCGTGCCCCAGGGGCTTCGGTGTCCGGCGTGGCGAGGCCAGATTGGGTCATGTCGGTCTCCTTGTCGCGGTCCGGCGAAATCCGACCGCCCGCGTGGGCTCACCCAGGGTACGCGGACGTGCGGGGCCGGCTGGGGCGGTGGTCACCCGCGTTAATGGTCTTGGAGTAGGCCCGGAACAGGCGTGCGAGTATGGGGGCGGGGCCACGGCAACGTCGCCGTGGACGTCGTGCTGAGGAGCCTTGAGATGGATGCTGTCTTTGCGGTGCCCGAGCCACGCAACGAGCCGGTGCGGCAGTACGCGCCGGGGTCCCCGGAGCGCGCCAGCCTCGAACGGCGCCTCGCGGAGCTCGCCGGGGAGCGGATCGAGCTCACGATGACGATCGATGGCAAGCAGCGCCCCGGCGGCGGTGACGCGATTGACGTCGTCCAGCCGCACAAGCACGCGCACGTGCTCGGCGTCACCCACAATGCGACCAACGACGATGTGGCGGCTGCGGTCGCGGCCGCGAAGGCGGCGGCTCCCGGTTGGCGCGCCCTGCCGTACGAGGAGCGGGCCGCGGTCTTCCTGCGCGCCGCCGAACTCCTCGCTGGTCCGTGGCGTGACACCCTGAACGCGGCCACCATGCTGGGCCAGTCGAAGACCGCCTACCAGGCCGAAATCGACTCCGCCTGCGAGCTCATCGACTTCCTGCGGTTCAATGTCCACTTTGGTGACCGGATCCGGCGCGACCAGCCCATCTCGTCGCCGGGCATCTGGAACCGGTTCGACCACAGGCCCCTTGAGGGCTTCGTCGTGGCGATCACGCCGTTCAACTTCACCGCGATCGCCGGCAACCTGCCGATGTCGCCCGCGCTCATGGGCGTACCGGTGGTGTGGAAGCCGTCGGTCACCCAGCAGTTCGGTGCGCACCAGATCATGCGGCTGTTCGAGGCGGCCGGCCTGCCGCCCGGCGTCATCAACATGGTGACCGGCGACGGCCACGCGGTCAGCGCCGTGGCGCTCACCGACCCGGACTTCGCGGGCCTGCACTTCACCGGCTCGACGGCCACGTTCCAGCTGCTGTGGCAGACGATCGCGCAGAACGTGGCGTGGTACAGGTCGTACCCGCGCATCGTGGGCGAGACCGGCGGCAAGGACTTCGTCATCGCGCACAGCAGCGCCGACGTGGACGCCCTGCACACCGCGCTGATCCGCGGCGCCTTCGAGTACCAGGGCCAGAAGTGCTCGGCGGCGTCGCGCGCGTACATCCCGCGGTCGCTGTGGGAGGGCGGCCTGCGGGACCGGCTCGCGGCCACGGCCGATTCCCTGTCGTACGGCGACGTGACGGATCTGTCCAATTTCGGCGGTGCGGTCATCGACCAGCGCGCGTTCGACAAGCACGCCGCCGCGCTCGACCGCATCAAGCAGGCGGAGTCGTGCACCGTCGTCGCGGGCGGCACGGCCGACGACACCGAGGGCTGGTTCGTCCGCCCCACGGTCGTCGAGTCGACCGACCCGACCCACGAGGTCTTCTGCACGGAGTACTTCGGGCCGATCCTCGGCGTGCACGTCTTCGAGGACCGCGAGTTCGAGAGCGCCGTCAAGCAGGCGGAGTCCGTCTCGCCGTACGCGCTCACCGGCGCGATCTTCGCCCGCGACCGGAAGGTCGTCGACTGGGCGGCCGACGCGCTGCGGTACGCGGCCGGCAACTTCTACATCAACGACAAGCCCACGGGCGCGGTCGTCGGGCAGCAGCCGTTCGGCGGCGCGCGGGCCAGCGGCACCAACGACAAGGCCGGGTCGGCCCACAACCTGCTGCGCTGGGTCTCGCCGCGCGCCATCAAGGAGACGTTCGACGCGCCGACGGACCACACGTACCCCCATATGGGTTGAGGCGGTCCGTCGGCGGTCGCTGTCCGCTTACGGGCAACGCTTGTCGAGAGACTGTTGATGTACTTCCCGACGTTGGTGTTGCCGGCGCGGTCGAAGTCGCCGGTGGCGTGGGCCGCGCTGGCCGGGTTCAGGCCGTAGCGCGACTCCCAGGTGTCGGGCATGCCGTCGCGGTCCGTGTCGGTCGGCGCGGGGACGAGGCACGTTGACAACCGTGAATCGATAACGCTACGCCCCTAGATCAATACGGCTGGTAACGCAGTGTCTGCGCGTGATTGACCGAATGTGCGCATGGTCTCGGTCGGTCTCCCGGCTCATCGCGCACGCATGTAAAGATCTGCATCAACTGACTAGTTGTGGAGGAGCCAGATATGCGCAGGCGGTGGGCCGCGCGGGGGATCGCGGTGATGGCGGGCCTTGTCCTGGTTCTCGGTGCGGGGGCGACCGCGCAGGCGGCGGATCCGACCGCGACGCCGATTCCGTCACCACCGGTGACTGACGCGCCGGCCACGACTCCGGTGACGTCCCGGCCGGTGTCGACGACGTGCGCGCTCCCGCCCGTCTCCGGGTCGGTGACCGGTGCGACCGCCACGACGCTCACCTTCTCGGTCAGCGTGTCGCTGGCGTGCGGCTTCCACCCCGCGTCGGTGGCGCTGTTCGGCAGCTTCCAGGACGCCCAGATGGGCCAGAACCAGCGGGGCGGCGCCACCGCCTACACCGCGGCGGAAGCCGCCGCGCTGACCGTCACGGGCCTGACCCCCGCCACGCTGTACTGGTACCGCTTCTCGGGCGGCGGCTCGTCCTTCTCCTCGCTGGTCATGGGCCCGGTGTATACGCAGGCCAAGCCGCAGTGCACGGCGACCTACCAGCTCGACGGCTCGTGGGAGGGCGGCTTCGTCGCCCGGATCAGCGTGCGCAACGTCAGCGGGAGCCCGACCACCGGGTGGCGGGTCGGCTGGAACTGGCCGGGCGGCCAGTCGATCACGTCGGCGTGGAGTGCCACCGTGAGCAGCGGCGCTGCCAGCGTCGCGGCCACGAACGCCGACTACAACGGCGCCCTGACCGTCGACGGGAACACGGCGTTCGGCTTCCTCGGCCAGGGTGCGGCGCCGACGGCACTGACGCTGACCTGCTCCGTGACGGCCTGACCGCCGCCGCTTACGGCCAGCCTGCCCGCGTCAGGGCGCCACAGCTATGGAATCCGCCCCTTCATAACCAGGCTGTGGCGCCATAACGCGATCAGCTCGTGGCGACCTCGGCGGCGCGGTGGCGGTGGGGGATGGCGGCGAGGGTCAGGGCGAGCAGCGCCGTCATGGCGCCGGCGTAGAAGAACAGCGTGAATATCGGCCAGCCCACCCACTCCCACATCGGGTGCCAGCGCAGGTGGCGTTCGGTGGCGTGGTGCTCGATCCTCCCCGCGAACTGCCACGCGGCGGGCAGCCACCACATGACCAGCGTGACGCCGAACAACAGACTGGTCGCCATGCGCAGCGCGAGGTGCCGGTGCTCGGTGCGCCGGCTGGCCCAGCCCAGCACCAGCCATCCGACGAGCGCGCCGAGCAGGCCGGCGACCAGCCCGGCGGGATAGACGGTCCAGGGCGTGGTCCGGGTCACCGCCATGACCAGGTACGTCCCGGCCGGTCCATCCGGTGTTTCCGCGAGCAGTTCGAGGATCACGTCGCCCCGCTCGGCGACGATCCGGGCCCCGGTGTCCGGTGTGGACGGCCGCACGGTCCAACCGGCCGCGCTCAGCCGCTCGCGCGTGGTCGCCAGGATCTGTTCCTGCGGCGCCGGGGCCGGATAGCTGCGGGACGCGTTGGCGGCATCGTTCACGACCAGGTTAGTGATGTGGCCCTGACGCAGCGGTTCGCCGTCGAAGATGGTCAGGGCCACGCCGTTGACCCCGTCGGACCAGAAGCTATTGATGATCGATTCCGGTTCGTCACGATCGGCCAGTGCCCACGCGACGCGCGTCCCCCCAGCCGCCGCGAACAGCCCACAGATCACCGCCGCCGCGAGGGCCCAGACCACTACCCACCGGCTCGCGGGCCGGCCGAGCCGGGCGCGCATCCCGTGCGTGACCAGGTTGACCGCCTCGCGCGCCGTTGGCCGTCGCCGGTCGGCCGGCGCCATGTCCAGCAGCGTGCCGACGATCTCCTCGCCGCGGTCCCGCCGGTACGCGTTCGGGTAGACGAAGAGCAGCCGCCGGTAGCGTGCGGCGAGCTGCGCCTGGGGCCTGACGCTGGACATGCGGATCCCTTCGGATGGTGGCCGGTGCCGGATGAGTGGGGGTCAGGCGGTGCGGGGTCGGGGGCGCGCGGCGCGCAGCCGCCTCTCGGCGACGGTGGCGAGTTGGCGCAGGCGGGCGGTCTCGGCGTCGAGTGCGGTGAGCCCGGCGCCGGTGAGCCGGTAGCTGCGGCGCAGCCGGCCGTCGACGACCTCCTCGGCGTGGAGCTCGACGAGTCCTTGGCCGGTCAGCCGGTCGAGCGCGGTGTAGAGCGTGCCGGGCAGGAGGGTCACGCGGCCAGCGGAGAGGTCCGCGACCTCGCGGAGGATCGCGTAGCCGTGCCGTGGCCCGTCGGCCAGCGCGGTGAGGATCAGGAACGTCGGCTCACGCATCTCAGTCACACGGGCAATATATATTTACGATCAATCTATTGCAACCGAATCGCGGTGCGCGGCAAGGTGTGGAGATCGGTGTTCGTGGGTAGGACCCGCGACAGCCGCGCGAGTGATCGGTTCACCCGAAGCGCTTTCTCATGTGCCACCGCGCAATCCGGTTACATCCCGGTACCCGAAACTCCGATCAACACCCTGGAGCGGGCCGGATCTCGCCAGGGCGCGTTACCGTCGGAGCGGGCGGGAGTCCGCGCCGCCCCCCGAGGGAGGACCCCGTGCCGTCGACCCGATCCCGCGACCGCGAGTTGGTCGCCACCACGAGCAACCTTGTCGAGTTCCTGCGCGACGTGGCGCAGGCGCGCCGGCGTCGGGTGCTCGACGTGGCCGAGCACGAGACGGTGCTGTGGCTCGCCGACCTGCCCGCCGAGGTGATCCTCGACCGGGACGCGGGCGCGGGCGAGGCGCTGTTCGCCGTGCCGCGCGTGCGCGCCGAGGCGCCCCCGCCGCTCCCGCCGGAACTCGACGGCTGGGTCGACGCCGCCGCGGTCAAGGNGCGTGCGCGCCGAGGCGCCCCCGCCGCTCCCGCCGGAACTCGACGGCTGGGTCGACGCCGCCGCGGTCAAGGACTCGACGGCGGCCGAGCCGCGGCTGACGCCGCCGGGCGGCGCGCCGTCGCCGAGAACGCCGCAGGCCGCGCTCGTCGCGGCGACGCCGCGTACCGGCCTGCCCGTCGTCACGCCGCGCCCGGACACCGCTGACGCGACGCGCGTGATCGGCACCGCGTCGGTCGACGCGACCCTCGTCCTGCCGCGCGCCGAGGACGGGCCGCGCGCCGAGGACGGGCCGCGCGTGCCGCAGGAGATTCTCGACGCGTACGCGGTCTGGCTGCCCGACTGGCTCGCCTGGGCCGCCCGCGACCGGGCCACCGCGAAGATGCGCGAGTGGTACCAGGCGCTCGCCTCCGCCGCGCACCTGCAGAGCCAGCAGGAGGACCAGTACGAGACCGTGCTCGGGGCCGGCCTGCTCACCTGGTCGGGCGCCGGCGTCAGCGTGCGCAACCACATCCTGGCCACCCGCGTGCGCGTCGTGGTCGACGCGGAGCGCGACGAGGCCCGCGTCATCCTCGACGCCGAGGCCACGACCCGCGTGCAGGACCGCGAGCTCCTCGACGGCGTCGCGCAGTTCCACCCGGCCCGGGTGGAGCAGGTGCACGAGCAGGTCCGCGAGGGCGCCCTGGTCGCGCCGCTCGTCGACGCCGAGGGCCTGATGAAGATCTGGGCCGAGCGCGCGCTGGACGACGCCACCCCGTTCGACGCGAGCTGGACCCCGTCGACCACGAAGGATCAGGCGGGAGTGCGGCTCGCGCCCGCGATCGTGCTGCGCCGGCGCGAGCGCGCGAGCCTCATCGGTTACTACGACGCCATGCTGCAGGCGCTCTCCGGCCCGCAGGCCCAGTCGCCGCTGGGCCTGGCCCAGCTCGTCACGTCGATGGAGGCCGCCGAGCGGCTGGACTGGCTGCGCGACAAGGGCGAGGACCCCGACGCCACGAGGGTCCTCGACGCCGACGGCGTGCCGGACGTGCGGCCCGACGTGCTCGGCGTCGACCCGCTGTTCCCCTTGCCGGCCAACCCGGAGCAGCTGCGCATCATGGAGCGGCTGCAGACCAACAACGGCGTGGTCGTGCAGGGCCCGCCCGGCACCGGCAAGACGCACACCATCGCCAACCTCATCTCGGCGCTGCTCGCCGACGGCCAGCGCGTCCTGGTCACCAGTCAGAAACCCCAAGCTCTGCGGGTACTCCGGGACAAACTGCCGGCCGAGGTCGCCAAGCTGTGCGTGAGCGTCACCGACCTGGGCGGCGCCGGCTCGGTCGAGCTGGAGGGCAGCGTCAAGGCGATGGCGAACCGGTACGCCGGCTTCGACCCGCAGGCCCACCAGCTGCAGGAGGAGCGGGCCGCCCAGCGCCGCGCCGACCTCGCCGACCGGGTCGACCGGCTCACCGACGACATCCGGGTGCTGCGCGAGGCGGAGCTGACCCGCCACCCCGAGGTCGCCCCCGGGTACTCGGGCACGCTCGGCGAGATCGCGCAGAAGCTGCGCCGCGACGCCGCGCGCCACGACTGGATGCCGGTGCCCGGCGCCGGGGTCGTGGACCTGGAGACGACGCTCGTCCTGGACGACGCGGCGCTGGCCGAGCCGGCCCTGACCGTTACCGAGGCGGCCGAGCTGCTGCGCCTGCTCGCGGCCGAGACGCCCCGCCGGATGGCCCGGCGCCGGCAGCGACCCGTGGACGTGTCGACCTACCCCGTCGGCGACGAGGTGCGCGCCATGATGGCCGCCGAGTCGGCCGCGCACGAGGCGGCCGCCCGCGAGTCGACCGAGGTGTCCCGGCAGCTCGACGGCTGCGACGCGGCCACGCTGCACGCGCTGCGCGCCGCCGTGGACACCGCCCGCCGGGCGTCGGCGGACCTCGGCCTCGACGCCGACGTGACCACCTGGCCCCCGCAGGACTGGGCCGTCCGCGCGATCGCCGACGGGCTCGCCGGCCGCGACGGCACGGTGTGGGGTCAACTCGCCGCCGGCCGGCCCCGGATCGCCGACGCCGAGCAGGCGATCGCCATGATCGGGTTCCGGGAGGTCGCCATCGCGGCGGCCGCGCCCGGCACGGCCGCCGCGCGCTACGAGGTCGTCGCGAAGCTGCGCGACCACCTCGCCGCCGGCAACAGGCTGCGCGGTGGTCTGCTCAAGCCGGGCGTGCAACGCGACGCCGAGGACGTCCTCGACCACGCCAGGGTCGACGGCGCGCCCGTCGACACGGCCGAGCGCGTGCACGTCGTCGCGGCCGCCCTGCAGGCACAGGCCACCGTCGAGGCGCTGGCACGAGGCTGGGCGATGGTCGGCGTGCGCTTCGGCGGCCCGGACGGCGCGCCGGTCGGGGGCGCCGGCCACGGTCTGCCGGCCGCGGCCGAGCCGATCCAGCGGCAGGTGGCACGGCTGGTGGAGACCTACCAGCGGCTCGCCCACGTGCAGCGGTTCCTGGCCGCCGTCGGTGACGTGCGGCGGGCGCTGGAGGCCGCCCGAGCCTGGCTGCCGCTGACCGACCTGGGCGACTGGTGGGAGCTGGTCGACGCGCTCGACGCCGTCCGCCTGCGGGTCGAGGCCGAGCAGGCCACGGCCCGCCTCGGGGCGCTCGCCGAGCGGATGACCCTCGACGCCCGCGGCGGCGCCACGCCGGCGGACGCGCCGACGACGGTCGGCCGCGGTGAGGCGCCGCCGGAGCTGGTCCGGGCCGCGAACGCGCTCGTGGGCCGCGACGCCGAGGCGTACTCCCAGGCTCTCGCGGAGCTCGCGCTCGCGCCGGGTGAGCGGGCCGACCAGCTCGCGTGCGATGCCCTGCGGTCGCGGCTGGAGAGCGCCCACCCGGCGCTCGCCGCCGCCATGGCGGCGGCGCCGAGCGACCCCGCGTGGCCGACCCGGCTGTCCGGCTGGGACGCGGCGTGGGCGTGGGCCGCGGCGGCGTCGTTCTTCCAGGGGCAGCGCCAGCCCGGGCGCGAGCAGGAGCTGGAGGCGGAGTTGGCCGACGCGGTGACCCGGCTGCGGCAGGAGACCGCGACGCTGGCGGCGCTGCGCGCCTGGGGCCACTGCCTGCGGCGGATGACCGCGCACCAGGCGCAGGCGCTGCAGGCCTACGAGCAGCACATGCGGGCGGTGGGCAAGGGCACCGGGCGGTACGCGCAGCGCTACCGGTCGCGGGCCCGGGAGGCGATGCGGGAGGCGCGCGACGCCGTGCCGGCCTGGGTGATGCCGCTCGACCTGGTGCTGGAGACGCTGCCGCCGGTGCGCGACTCGTTCGACGTGGTGATCGTGGACGAGGCGAGCCAGGCGTCGCTGGAGGACCTGTTCCTGTTGTGGCTCGCGCCGCGGGTGATCGTGGTCGGCGACGACAAGCAGTGCGCGCCGTCGCAGGTGCGCCTCGGCGAGCTGGAGCCGATCTTCGGCAAGCTGCACTCGTACCTGCCGGACCTGCCGGGCTACCTGCGTGACGCGTTCACGCCGAAGTCGAGCCTGTTCGACCTGTTGCGGACGCGGTTCGGGGCGGTCATCCCGCTGCGCGAGCACTTCCGCTGCATGCCGGAGATCATCGAGTACTCGTCGCGGCAGTTCTACGCGGACGAGCCGCTGGTGCCGCTGCGGCAGTTCGGTGGCGACCGGCTGCCGCCGCTGCGGGCGGTCTTCGTTCCTTCAGCCACCACCGAGGGCACGGCGACGCGGCTGCGTAACCCGGCCGAGGCCGAGGCGATCGTGTCGCAGATCGAGGCGTGCGTGGCCGACCCGGCGTACGCGGGGAAGTCCATCGGCGTCGTCGTCCTGCAGGGCACGGGGCAGGTGCAGCTCATCCATTCGCTGCTGCTGGAGCGGTTGGAGCCGAAGGAGTGGGAGGACCGGCGGCTGCGCGTGGGTACGCCGCCCGACTTCCAGGGCGACGAGCGCGACGTGGTGTTCCTGTCGCTGGTGATCGCCGAGAAGCGGCAGGCGCTGACGGGCACCGAGTGGCAGCGGCGGTTCAACGTGGCCGCGTCGCGGGCCAAGGACCAGGCGTGGCTGTTCCACTCCGTGGGGCTGGCCGACATGTCGCTGGCCGACCTGCGGCACTCCCTGCTGTCCTATGTGCTCAATCCGCCGCCGGCGCTGGGCGGCACCGTGCTCGCGGACGTCACGGCCGACGAGCCGCACCCGGCGTTCGGGTCGCTCATCGAGCAGCAGGTGTTCCTGCGGATCCGGGAGCGGGGCTACCACGTCACCCCGCAGGTGGAGGTCAACGGCCGGTACGTCGACCTGGTGGTGACGGGTGCGCGCGGGCGCCTCGCGGTCGAGGTGGACGGGGCGCACTGGACCGGCACGCCCGAGCAGCGCGAGGCGGACCTGGACCGGGAGCGGGAGCTCAAGCGGGCCGGGTGGCGCTTCTGGCGGGTCCGGGAGAGCGAGTTCCGGTACGACCCGCAGGCCGCGCTGGACGGGCTCTGGGAGACGCTGGACCGGCTCGACATCCGGCCCTTCGACGCTTCGGAGACGGCGCCGGCGGCGACGGCGACCGTGTGGGAGCCGGCTCCGTTGTCCACTGTGGAAGGTGTCGACGGCCTCGAGTCGGGGAATCCGGACGAACTGGACGACGTGCGGCTCGTCACGACACGGGTGCTTTGATCTATCTCTGCTGGTGAGGATCACTGTGGAGGGGTGGGAAACTGTCGGTCGGGCGATTAGAATGGGTGTACTAATCCAGTGACGTGGAGGAGAGCGCCATGACCCCGGTGCGTACCCCGACCGACCTGCCGTACGCGACGCTGCTCGGCTTCACCCGCTACGTGGCGCGCACCGGCCCGACGAAGGCGACCTTCGTCGGCGGCCTGCGCAGGCAGCGCGCCAGCGGCGGCGGGTTCAACCCGCACGGCCAACTGGTCAAGGCACTCAAGGCCGACATCCAGTTCGGCACGGCCGGCCGGCATCTCGTCGAGGTCGTCGACCAGGTCAAGCCCCGGTGGCGCCCGCTCTACTCGGCGCTGTCCCAGGGCGCCCGGCGCTACCTCGACTCGCTCGGCGACCTCGCCGACGTGTCGCTCATGCCCACCCACGAGGCGCTCGCGATGGTCGACTCGTTGCCCGTCAAGATCAGTCCGCACTTCGGGCTGCGCCGCGCCGACGGCCAGCGCGAGGCCGTGCGCCTGCACTTCGACGAGGACCCGCCGACCCGCGAGGCCACCCTCGCCACGCTGCATCTCATGGCGTCCCACATGGAGCAGATCCTGCCGAACGCCGAGCCGGTCCTGGTCGACCTGCGCCGCGGCGAGGCCCACCGCGCCGGCAAGAGCGCCGGCACGCCTGAGGTGGGCCGCTGGCTGGCGGGCGAGGCCGCCGCCTTCGCCGCCATGTGGCGCGCCGCCGCATAGGTCCTGACGCGCGAAGAGGGGCCGGCTTGCCGGCCCCTCTTCGCGCGTCCCCGTTCGGCGCGAAGTCGCCGGGACCCGACCCGTGTTGGGGTATTAGTGGAGGAATGTCCGGTCCTGGGTGGTCGCGGCGGATGCTGGCGATCACGCCCGCCGCGATCGTGGTCGGTGTCGGGTGCAGTCTGCTGCTGCTCGTCGTGAGCTGGCTGTCCGAGACTTTGCGGCACGGGCTCTGGGAGTCGCTGCCGCGCGCCTGGGGGTTCGACGGGTCCACCTGGTGGTGGATCATGCTCGTCCTGACCGCCACCGGGCTCGCGGTGGGGCTCGTCGTGGCGTACGTGCCGGGGCACGCCGGGCCCGACCCCGCCACCGAGGAGCTGATCGGCCCGCCGCACCCGGCGTCCACGGTCCCCAGCGTCCTGCTCGCCGCGACGCTCGCGCTGGCGGGCGGCGTGAGCCTCGGCCCCGAGAACCCCATCACGGCCGCCAACGTCGCGCTCGCCTGCGCCCTCGGCGTCGCCTGGCGCGGGCGGGACAGCACGCCGGTGTGGGTCGGCCTCGCCGGGGCCGGGACGATCGGCGCCATGTTCGGCTCGCCGGTGGCGGCGGCCCTGGTGCTCTCGGAACTGCCGGGCACGGACCCCCGGGAGCCGCTGTGGGACCGGCTGTTCGCGCCGCTCATCGCGGCCTGCGCGGGGTCGATCACCACGCTGGCCCTGGCCCAGCCCGTGTTCTCGGTCGACGTACCGCCGTACCCGGGCTTCCGCCCCGTCGACATCGTCAGCGCCGGGGTGATCGCGGTGATCGCGGGGCTGGTGGGCATCGCCATGGTGGAGGTCTTCCCCAAGATGTACGGCCTGTTCCGCCGCCTCCGCCACCCGGTGGCCGCGCTGACCTGCGGCGGCCTCGTCCTCGGCGGGCTCGGCGTGATCGGCGGGCAGATCACGCTGTTCAAGGGTCTGAGCGAGATGAAGGAGCTGGTGGCCGGCGCCGCGGGGTACCCGACCGTGAACCTCGTGGTGATCCTGCTGGTGAAGTCCGTCGCCGTGGTGGTCGCCGCGAGCTGCGGCTTCCGGGGCGGGCGCATCTTCCCCGCGATCTTCATCGGGGCGGCCGTCGGGCTGGTCGCCGTGCGCCTGGTGCCGGGCGTCCCGCTCGGGCTGGCGATCGGGTGCGGGGTGCTCGGCGTCGTCCTCGCGATCACGCATCAGGGCTGGCTGAGCCTGCTCCTGGCGGCCACTGTGGTCATGGACGCGCGGCTGCTGTTGCCGCTGTGCATCGCCGTGCTGCCGGCGTGGCTGCTCATCCGGGGCCGTCCCGGCATGGTGATCGGGAAGATGACGGGCTAGGCCGGCGCCACCGAGGTGATCCGGCTCAGCGCGAAGACCCGCTCGGCGTCGCGCAGGTGGCACCACGCCTCCATGACGTGCCCGTCGATGGAGAGCGGCTCGACCACGCGCTGCGTCACGTCGCCCTCGGCGTCCCGGTACGTGATCTTGACGGCCTCCTCGGCGGTGAGCGCGTCGGCGAGCAGGTCGACCTCCTCCGGCGACAGGCGGGTCGCGTAGGTGCGGATGACCTCCAGCAGGACCGAGTACGCCGTCTCGTCGTCGACGTCGAGGTCCTCCAGGCCCGGGATGGGCCCGCCCTGAGCGGGCACCGTCGGCGGGCGGCGCACGCGGACCGGCTCCTCGTACGGCGGGCCGGCGAGCAGGGTCGCCGCCAGGCGCTCGGCGCTCGGCTCGTCCACGGCCCCGGTCGACGGTGCGTCGGCGCCGTCCGCGAGCCAGGCCAGCGGGCCCGCACGGCGCGGGGTGACCCGCTCCACGACGACGGCGCCGGTGGCGTCCTCGGCGGCGGGAGAGTACCCACCCGCGCGGAGCGCGGCCATGGTCTCGGCCGGGCCGACGGCGCTGGTGAGCACGGTGGGCGCGAGCTGGACGAGCCCCAGGGCGGCCAGCGACCGGGCCATGACCAGCTCCGCGAGCAGGGCGGTGTCGGGGCTGTGCAGGACGCAGCCGACGGCCCGTACGCGCACCTCGCCGTGCCGGCGGGCCGCGTCCGCGATCAGGTACGTCAGCGGCTGCGGCAGCGTGCCCGTGGCGCTGGCCGCCGTGAGCGCCGAGGCCAGGGCCCCACCGTCGAGCCCGGCGTCGAGCGCGCGGCGCACCGAGGCGGCCGAGAACCGCCACACCGACGCGGCGCCGCGCGACTCCCGGTCGGCGGCGGAGTCGAGCTGGTCGGCCAGCTCGCCCGCCGCGGCGCCGGGCACCACCACCGTGAGGTCGGCCTGGAACGTGGCCGTGGTCGTGGCCGCGCCGAGCAGGTCCCGCCCGGCGGCCCGCAGCGCCTCGGGGTCGTCCGCCACCAGGGCCGCGCCGAGCGGGGTGAGGGCGCCGTGGGCCACGATGCCGAGCGCGCCGGCCTCCTGCCAGCACGCGGCGGTGAACGCGTCGCCGTCGGGCAACAGGTCCATGACGGCCGGCACCTGCCAGCGCACGAGCCGGGCGACGTCGGCCGGGTCGGCCACGCCGGAGCCGGCCGGCAGGGCCGCCACGGACCGCAGCACCGCCTGCCGGAGCATCGCGAGCACGGTCCCGGTGGCGTCGCGCAGCAGGGCGGGTGTGCTGCCCGCGTCCGGG
>NZ_BAAALT010000050.1:0-50970 GCF_039528515.1 Luedemannella flava | reverse complement strand
GGCCCCGCCGCAAGCCCCGCCCGCCGCCCCGGCCTGGCAGGCGCCGGCCACCCCCAACCAGGGTCCGCAGACCTACGGCGCGCCCGCGCCGGGCGTCTTCGGCGGCGCCAACGCCCCGCAGGGGCAGTCGCCCCGCGGTGACTACGGCCGTCCGGGCGCTGAGCCGCCCGCGCCGGCCGCGCCGACCGGCGGCTGGCCGTACGTGGGCGGTCCCGCGCCGGCCCCGAAGTCGCGCAAGGGCCTGGTCATCATCCTCGCCATCGTCGGGGCCGTGATCGTCATCGGCGGCGCGGCCGCGATCGGTTTCCTCGCCCTCGGCGGCACGGGCGACGACTACAAGGTCGGCGCGTGCGTCCGCCAGGACGGCACGGGCGCGGCGGTGGTCGACTGTTCCACCAGCGGCGCCTACAAGATCACCAACCGGGTGGCGAGCGTGGACAAGTGCCCCGACCCGTCGCAGCCGGCGATCGTGCTCAAGTCGGCGACGAAGTCCGACGAGGTGGCCTGCCTGGCGCCCGCCGCCAGCTGAGCCGCTGACGGGGCGCGGGCGAAAACCGCTCGCGTCCTGTCACACCCCCGGCCCAGACTGCGGAGATGCTCCGCGCCGCCCTGCCCCGCCGCCCCGAGGCCCGCCGCATCCTGGCGGGCACGGCCGTCTCCGCGATCGGCCGCGGCCTCACCCTGCCGTTCCTGTTCATCTACCTGCACCAGGTGCGGGGCATCGAGGCCGGCATGGTCGGCCTGCTCATCGGCTGGTTCGGTGTCGTCGCGCTGGTCGTCGCCCCGTTCGGCGGCACGCTGGTCGACCGCTTCGGCGCCCGCCGCGTCGTGCTGCCGCTGTTCCTCCTCGACGCGGCCGGCGTGGGTGCGCTCGCGTTCGTGCACAACGTCCCGACCGCGTTCGCGGTGCTGACGGTCTCGGCGCTCGGCGGGCCGGCGCTGTGGTCGGCGCAGAACACCATCCTCGCCTCGCTCACCGACGCCGACGAACAGCAGAAGACCTTCGGGTTGTCCTTCACCCTGCTCAACCTGGGCATCGGCATCGGCGGCATGTTGTCCGGCCTGATCGTGGACGTGGCCGACCCGGCCACGTTCCAGCTCCTCTACGCGCTGGACGCGCTCACCTACGTGATCCCGTTCGGCATTCTGCTCAGCATGCCCGCGGTCGGCCGCCGGCTGGTCGACCCCCCGACCACCAGACAGAAGACCCAGGGTGGGTACTCGCTGGTCCTTCGCGACCGCGCGTTCCTGCGGTTCATCCTGTTCGGCCTCGTGCTCACCAGTTGTGGGTACGCCCAGATCGAGGTGGGCTTCGCCGCGTTCACCACGGTGATCGCGGGCGCGCCGGCCCGGGCCGTCGGCTGGGCGCTGGCGGCCAATACCGTGGTCATCGTGGTGTCGCAGCTGTTCGTGCTGAAGTGGCTCGAGGGTCGCAGCCGCACCGGGGCGCTCGCGGGCGCGGCCGCCGTCATGGGCTTCTCGTGGCTGGTTCTCGGCGCGGCGGGCATGGCCGGGCAGCGCGGCGCGGCGGTGCTGGCGATCGTCGGCGTCATCGCCTGCGCGGCGATCTTCGCGGCGGGCGAGACGCTCCTGTCCCCGGTGATGCCGGCCATCACCAACGCCCTGGCCACCGACGCGGTGCGGGGGCGGTACAACGCGCTGAGCTCGATGATCTGGGGTCTGAGCGGCATCATCGGCCCGGTGACGGCCGCCCCGCTCATCGGCGCGCACCGGTCCACCCTGTGGGTCATCATGGTCACCGCGGGGTGCGCCCTGGCGGCGGTCATGGCGCTGAGCCTGCGCGCCCGCCTGACGCCGGCGCAGGATGGTCGGGACCTGCCGTCCGCCGCCGACGTTCCGGGCCAGCGCGACGGGTCTGAGGCCGAGCTCCCGAAATCATCTCGGACATCCGTTTGAACGCTGTTAATGCGAAAGATTGCTATTTCGGGTGATAGCAGTGCTATTAAACATTCGTGGCGATTGACCAGGGACCGGTCCTTTCTGGGCGACCGCGGCGCCGTCTGCGACCGCCGGTCATCCTCGCGGCCCTGATCGGGCTGCTGAGCTGGCCGGGCGGCGTGCTGCCGGCGACCGCGACGGTGACCCCCGCCCCGGGTCGCGCCCCCGGCGACACCACGGCCTGCACGGACACCGCCTACCTGAGCCGGGCCATCGCGGCGAACGGGTCGCGCGTGCAGCTCTTCGAACTGGACCTCACCGCCGGCACCATGACCGCCATCCCCGGCACCGACAACGTCGCCTACAACGCCATCGGCGCCAGCGGCGTCGACGGCCACATCTACGGCATCGTGGTCGGCCAGCGCCAGTTCATCGACATCGACCCGATCAACCGCACGAACGTCATCCGGCCCGTGCGCAACAGCACGACCAACGTCGCCCTGCCCGCCGGCGACTACACGTCCGGCGCGACGTCGCTGGACGGGACCATCCTGTACGTCGTCGACCTCGACACCCGCGACGCCTACCGGATCAACGTCAACAGCGCGGACACGGCCAACTTCGGCCGCTTCATCAGCAAGACCACGATGAGCGCCGCGCCGGCCATCCGCGACCTCGCGTTCAACCCGGGCGACGGCTTCGCGTACTCGGTCGACAACAGCGGCAACCTGTGGCGCCTGGCGTTCGCCCCTACCGGCGCGACCACGACGCTGACGAACCTGGGGCGCAAGGTGCCCGCCTCGGCCCGCTACTACGGCGCCGTGTACTTCGACGCGGTCGGCAACATGTTCGTCTCCCGCAACGACGGCCCGATCTTCCAGCTCGACCTGAGCGCGTCCACGGCCGCCGATCCGATCGCCGGCAGCGCCGTCGCCGCGGGCATCCAGGTCGGGACGGGCAGCGACGTCAACGTCAACGACGGTGCCGGCTGCCTCGTCGCCCACGACTACGGTGACGCCCCCGACTCGTACCACACGTCGAAGGACGACAACGGGCCGTCGAACCCGATCGCGTTGACGCGCACCGTGGGGCTCGGCGCCGACGTCTCCAGCGAGCAGGACGCCCGCATGCCGCACGACGGCCTGGGCGACACCCTGGAGGACGCGTTCACCGCGCCGCTGCCCGCCCTGCTGACGACCGCCACCAGCATGTCCGCCAGCGCCGCGGTGACCAACACGTCCGGCGCCACGGCCACGCTGGCCGCCTGGCTGGACGCCGACCGCAACGGCGCCTTCGACGCCGGCGAGCGGATCACCGCCCCGGTGCCGGCCGGTGCCACCAGCGTGCCGTTGACGTGGTCCGGTCTGTCCGGCCTGGGGTCCGGGCAGAGCTACGTCCGCCTGCGGATCTACGCCGGCACGGTCGCCAACCCGTCACCCGTCGGGTCGAGCACCGTGCAGGGCGAGGTCGAGGACGTCCGCCTCACCATCCGGTCCCAGCAGTTGGTGATCTCAAAGACCGCCAGCCGTACGGCCGTGCAGCTCGGCGACCGCGTCACGTACACCATCACCGTCCACAACCCGGGCACGGACGACTATCCGGGCGCCGCGATCACGGACAACCTCACCGAGGTCCTCGACGACGCGACCTGGGACGACACCGCCGCCGCGACCGGGTCGCCAGTGCCGTCCGCGCCGACCTACACGGCGCCCAGGCTGGCCTGGACCGGCAACGTGCCGGCCGGCGGGACCGTCACGATCACGTACTCGGTGACCGTCCCGACGACCGTCCCGCACACCGGCGACTGGGGGATGACCAACGTCGTGACCGGGCCGGCCGGCAGCAACTGCCAGACCGGCAGCACCGACCCGCGCTGCACCACCACCGTGCCCGTACGCCACCTGGTGATCGGGAAGACGGCGAGCGTGGACTCGGCCGCCCCCGGCGACACGGTCACCTACACCGTGACCGCCAGGAATGTCAGCCCGACCGACTACCCGGGTGCGACGATCAGCGACAACCTCACCGGGGACCTGGACGACGCCGCCTACGGTGGCGACGCGACCGCGACGGGCTCGTGGACCGGCACCGCGCCGGCCGCGCCGACCTACAGCGCGCCGACCGTCAGCTGGACGGGCCTGATCCCGGCGGACGGCACCCTGACCATCACCTACACCCTGGTGGTGGCCGACCCGGGCACCGGCGACAAGCGCATGCGCAACGCGGTCGTGGGCCCCGACGACTCCAACTGCCCGGTCGGCTCCACCGATCCTGACTGCGACGACGTCGTCATCATCCGGGCGCTCATCGTCAGCAAGTCCGTGACCCCGGCGGTCGCGGCGCCCGGCCAGACGGTGACGTACACGGTCACGCTGCGCAACGCTGGCCAGGCCGACTACCCGAACGCCACGATGTCCGACAACCTGGCCACGGGCGTGCTCGACGACGCGGCCTACAACAACGACGCGGCCGCGACCGGCACGCCGACGCCGCCGACACCCACGTACGCGACGTCGACTGTCTCCTGGCAGGGCACCGTGCCCGCGGGTCAGACCGTCACGATCACGTACTCGGTCACGGTGAACGATCCCGACGAGGGCGACCACCGGCTGACCAACCTCGTCGTCGGCCCCGCCGACTCCAACTGCGCCGAGCCCGCCCCGGCCGACGACTGCGGCACGACCGTGCCCGTACCGCAGCTGACCATCGCCAAGGACGTCGCGGTGAGCGACGCGTCCGGCCCGTTGGCGGTCGCGGTGCCCGGCGCGACCGTGACGTACACGGTGACGCTGACCAACCCGCTGGCCGACCTCGACTTCCCGGGCGCGACGGTCACCGACGACCTGACCGACGTGCTCAAGGACGCGACCTACGTCGGCGCCACGTCGCAGGGCGCGCCGAAGCCGCCCGACCCGGTGTTCACCTCGCCGAACCTCACCTGGGGCGGCGACGTGCCGGCCGGTCGCACCATCACCCTCACGTACTCCGTGAAGATCAAGGACCCGAACCCGGGTGACTGGTCGCTGCGCAACACGGTCGTCGGCCCGGCCAACTCCAACTGCGCCACCGGTTCGACCGACCCGGTCTGCGGCACCGTCGTCGACGTCGCCGACCTGGTCATCAACAAGGTGGCCAACCGGACCCAGGTCGAACCGGGCGGGCTGGTCACCTACACGATCACCGTGACCAACCCGGGCGTCGCGACGTACCCGGCCGCCCGGATCGGCGACCCGCTGTCCAGCGTGCTCGACGACGCCGTGTACGAGGGCCCGGCCACCAGCACCCGCGGGGTGGCGCCGACGTTCGGCGGCGGGTTCGTGACCTGGACCGGTGACGTGCCGGGCGGTGAGACCGTCACCCTGCGGTACTCCGTGCGGGTCAACAGCCCGGACACGGGCGACCGCCGACTGCGCAACGCGGTCGTCGGCCCGCCGGCCTCCAACTGCGCGACCGTCGACCTGCCCGAACCGTGCGCGACGGACGTACCCGTGGTCGGCCTGCACATCGCCAAGGCCGTACGCACGCAGCACGCCGGCTCGACCACGGCGCAACCGGGTGAGGTCGTGACCTACCAGGTGACGATCACGAACACCGGCACCGCCACGTACGCCGACGCGACCGTCACCGACGACCTCGCCGACGTCCTCGACGACGCGACCGTCACCGGCACGGCGACCGCCTCGTCCGGCGCGGCGCCCACGATCGACGCGTCCGGGTTGTCCTGGACCGGCGACGTGACGACGGCCGAGCCGGTGGTCCTGACGTACCAGGTGAAGATCAACAATCCGGACACCGGCGACCGCCGCCTCGCCAACGTGGTCGTCGGCCCGCCGCTGTCCAACTGCCCCAGGGTCGACCCGGCGCCCGAGTGCGCGACGACCGTCGCGGTCCCGGCCCTGGCCATCACGAAGAGGGCCAGCGTGGACACGGCGGCGCCCGGTGACGTCGTGACGTACACGGTGACGCTGACCAACACCGGCACCGGCGACCTCGACCCGGCCAACTACACGGACAACCTCACCGGGGTACTCGACGACGCCGCGTACGGCGGCGACGCCCGCGCGTCCGCCGGTCCCGCGCCCGCGTACAGCGAGCCGCGCATGACCTGGAACGGCCCGCTCGCGGCCGGCGCCTCGGTGACGATCACCTACACCGTGACCGTGGCTGACCCGCACCTGGGCGACGGCCGGCTCACCAACGTGGTCGCCTCGACCACGCCGGGCTCGAACTGCGCGGCGGGCTCGACCGACACCCGCTGCCGCGCCGTGGTGACCGTCGCCGGGCCGACGGTGATCCCGGTGATCGGTCCGGTTCCGTCGGGCACGCTGCCCGTGACCGGCGGCCCGGCGGGCCCGATCGTCCCCTGGTCGGCCGGCTTCATCCTGCTCGGCCTCGTCCTGTTCGCGGCCAGCCACCTGCACCGCCGCCCAGCGGGCCGACACCGGGTGTGACGCGTTTGAATCTTGGGGCCGTCACCGTCCCATAGGCCGTTAGCGGCCCCAAGACTCAGTTCGAGGCTCGCTGAAGGATGTGGCGGACCGCCGTCCGGGACAGCAGCAGCGCCAGGATCAGGGCGGTTAGCTGGGCGCGCGTGCGGTAGGCCTGCCCTCGTCGGGCAGGATGGTGGTCATGGCACGGGTACGGGCGCCGGAGCTGCGCGGACGGGGTTGGCTGAACACGGGTGGGCGCGACCTGACCCTGAACGATCTGCGCGGCAAGATCGTCGTACTCGACTTCTGGACCTTTTGTTGTATCAACTGCCTCCATGTCCTCGACGAGCTGCGGCCGCTGGAGGAGCGCTACGGCGACGTGCTCGTGATCATCGGGGTGCACTCGCCCAAGTTCGAGCACGAGAAGGACCCGGCCGCGCTCGCGGCGGCCGTGGAGCGCTACGGCGTCGCCCACCCCGTGCTCGACGACCCCGAGCTGAGCATGTGGCGTCAGTACGCCGCGAAGGCCTGGCCGACGCTCAACGTCATCGACCCCGAGGGGTACGTCGTCGCCGCGATGGCGGGCGAGGGCCACGCCGAGGGCCTGGCGCGCCTGATCGACGAGCTGATCGCGACGCACGAGGCGAAGGGCACGCTCCGGCGCGGCGACGGCCCGTACGTCCCGCCCGCCGACACCTCGACCACGCTGCGCTTCCCCGGCAAGGCGATCGCGCTGCCCAACAGGAACCTGCTGGTCGCCGACTCCGCCCAGCACAGCCTCGTCGAGCTCGCCCCGGACGGCGAGACGCTCGTCCGCCGGATCGGCTCCGGCGAGCGGGGTGACGCGGACGGCCCGGCCGAGAAGGCGAGCTTCAACGAGCCGGCCGGCCTGTGCCTGCTCCCGCGTCACGAGGCCGGGATCGCCGGCTACGACCTCGTCGTCGCCGACACCGTCAACCACAAGCTGCGCGGCGTGAACCTGACCACCGGCGAGGTCACCACCGTCGCCGGCACCGGCAACGCCTGGCGCTCGACCGTCGACACGGTCGCGCACGACGCCCTGGCCGCCGACCTGTCGTCCCCGTGGGACCTGGCCTGGTTCGACGGCCGGGTGGTGATCGCCATGGCGGGCATCCACCAGCTCTGGTGGTACGACCCGGTCAAGCGCACCACCGGGGTGTACGCCGGCACGACCGTCGAGGCGCTGCGCGACGGCGCGCTCGACCAGGTCTGGATGGCCCAGCCGTCGGGCCTGTCGGTGAGCGCCGACGGGACGACCCTGTGGATCGCCGACTCCGAGTCCTCGGCGCTGCGCTACGTCCGCGACGGCGCGATGCACACGGCCGTCGGCCAGGGCCTGTTCGACTTCGGTCACGTGGACGGCCCGGCGACCGACGCCCTGTTCCAGCACCCGCTGGGCGTGGGCGCGCTGCCCGACGGCGCGGTCCTGGTCGCGGACACCTACAACGGCGCCGTACGCCGCTACGACCCGGCGTCGAAGACCGTCTCCACGGTGACGACCGGACTGGCGGAGCCGAGCGACATCGTCCTCACCGAGGACGGCGGCGTGATCATCGTCGAGTCGGCCGCACACCGGCTGACCCGACTGGCCCCCGGCGCCCTGGCCGAGGCCGGCGCGGTCGCCGGCGCCCGCCAGCACACCGAGCGCCCGCCGACCCTGCTCACGCCCGGCGAGGTGACCCTCGACGTCATCTTCACCCCGGCCCCGGGCCAGAAGCTGGACGATTCGTTCGGCCCGTCCACGCGCCTGGTGGTCTCCGCCTCGCCACCCGAACTGCTGCTGGAGGGCGCCGGCACCGGCCCGGAGCTGTCCCGCCGCCTCCTGATCGCCGCCGGCGTCCCGAACGGGGTCCTCCAGGTCACGGCCCAGGCCGCCACCTGCGACGCCGAAGCGGAACACGCCGCCTGCCACCTGACCCGCCAGGACTGGGGCGTCCCGGTCCAGATCACGGACGCAGGCACCCCCCGCCTCCCGTTGATCCTCCGCGGCCTCGACGCCTGACCCCACCCGTAATGGGACGTAGCCTGCAGGTTCTGCTGTTTCCAGAAGGTCGCGTAGCAGCAGAACCTGCAGGTCACGCGCGATCTTGACCGTCAGGTCGCCGACGTGAAGGGCGCGACGCGCACGCCCGCCGACGCGAGGGCCGCGCGGACCGCGTGGGCCAGCGCGACCGCCCCGGGAGTGTCGCCGTGCAGGCAGATGGACTCCACCGGGACCTCGATCGTCTCCCCGGTGACCGCCACCAGCGTCCCGGTCGTCGCGAGCTGCACGACCCGGGCGCACACCGCCTCGGTCGACGTGATCAGCGCCCCGGGCGCCGACCGCGCCACCAGGCGTCCGGACGCCAGGTACCCCCGGTCCGCGAACCCCTCCGCGACCACCCGCAGCCCGGCGCCGGCCGCGAGCACGGCGAGTCGCGACCCCGGCTGGCACAGCACCGGCAGCCGCCCGGCCGCGACCACCGCGTCGACCACGGCCGACGCCTGACCGTCGTCGACGGCCGCCACGTTGTAGAGCGCCCCGTGCGGCTTCACGTACCGCACCGAGGTTCCCTCCGACGCGGCCAGCAGAGACAGCGCCCCGACCTGATAGACGATCTCGTCGCGCAGCTCGTCGTGGGCGTACTCGATGCGTCGGCGCCCGAACCCCGCGAGGTCGCGGTAGCCCACCTGGGCGCCCACCGACACCCCCGACGACGCGGCGCCGGCACACACCCGCCGCATCGTCGACGCGTCGCCCGCGTGGAACCCGCACGCCACGTTCGCCGAGGTCACCACGGACAGCAGGGCGTCGTCGTCGCCGAGTCGCCACGCCCCGAACCCCTCGCCCAGGTCAGCGTTGAGGTCCATGCCCGCCCGTCTGCCGGAACCGCACGGCCGCGCCGGGCCGCGCCTGCGCGAGCAGCGGCAGGTCCGCCGCGTCGACCACCGCGATCACCGGGTACCCACCGGTCGTCGGATGGTCCGCGAGGAACACCAGCGGCTGCCCGTCCGCGGGCACCTGCACCGCGCCGAGGACGATCCCCTCGCTGGGCAGCTCACCGGCCACCGCGCGGGTCAGGCTGGGGCCTGTGAGCCGCGCGCCGACCCGGTTGCTCTTCATGCTCAGCGAGTACGCGGTGCCGAGCAGCGTGCCGATCGCCTCGTCGGTGAACCAGTCGTCGCGGGGGCCGAGGCTGATGGCGAGCGTGATCTCGTCCCACCGGGTGCGCCGGCCGCGGACCGTGTCGAGGATCGTCGGGTCGTGCCAGGTCATGCCGAGCGGCAGCCGGTCGCCCGCCTTCAGCGGCGACGGCCCGAGCCCGGACAGCGTGTCGGTGGCCCGGCTGCCGAGCACCTCGGGGACGACGACCCCGCCGGCAAAGGCGACGTAGGTCCGCACCCCGGTGCGCGGTGGCTTGATCTCCACCGTGGAGCCGGGCGCGAGCACGAGCGGCGCGCAGAACGGTGCCGTCCCGCCGTCGACGAGCACCTCGGTCGGCGCGCCCGTGACGGCGACGACCGTCGACACGTGGGTGCGGAACGCGCAGCCGCGCATGGTGACCTCGAGCCCCGCGGCGCCCGTGACGTTGCCGGCGAGCTGGTTCGCGAGCTCCAACGCGGGCACGTCCAGCGCCCCGGAGCGCGGCACGCCGAGGTGCGCCCAGCCGGGGCGGCCGAGGTCCTGCACGGTCGTGAGCAGGCCCGGTTGGGTTATCTCGATCATCGCGCGGCCTCGAGGGGCACCGGCTCGTCGCGGGTGGCGGCGACTGCCACCAGCCGCACCCGCTTACCCGGGGTGAGCAGAGCCGGGGGGTCGGCGGTCACGTCGAAGAGGGTCACGTCGGTGCGGCCGATCAGCCGCCAGCCGCCGGGCGAGGCGGTGGGGTAGATCCCGACGTACTCGCCGCCCAGGGCGACCGAGCCGGCCGGGACGCGCTGGCGCGGGGTGTCCAGGCGCGGCATCGCGAGCTCGGGCGGCAGGCCGGTCAGGTAGCCCCAGCCGGGGGAGAAGCCGCAGAACGCCACGCGCAGTTCGGTGGCCGAGAGGCGCTCGATCACGCCGGCCTCGTCGGTGCCCCAGGCGGCGGCCACGTCGGCGAGGTCCTCACCGTCGTACTCGACGGGGATTCTGATGAGGTCGCCGGTCGCGGGGCCGGCGGCCGGCGGCGGACCCCAGCCGCCGACGAGGGTGGCCGTGGTCGCGACGTCGGTGACGCCGTCGAGCAGGATGGTGCGCGCGCCGGGCACGATCTCGATCGCGCGCAGCTCACCGACGGCGCGGCGGCGCAGGAGCTCGGCGCGCCAGGCGTCGACCTCGTCGCCGTCGGCGAGTTCGAGCAGGACGGCGTGGACGCCGACGCGCAGGATCCGCACCCGCCCATCCTGCCCTTTGCGGCGCCATAACGGGAGATCCGGACGGGGAGTGGCGGTGAAAACAGTCACTACTAGCTGGTAACTTACGGTTCCGTAACCGTAAGATGTCGGGCGTGACGACGCTATCCCCTATCCGACTGCGCCCCGTTGACCTGGGCAAGCCGCGGATGCGCGGCTGGCTGCACGCGTACGCGTTCTTCGCCGCCGCGGTGTGCGGCATGGTGCTGTGCTCGCTCGCCGCCGCGCGGCCGGGCGTGGCGCCGCTGGTGAGCTGCGCCATCTACAGCATCACGGTGTGCGCGCTGTTCGGCACGAGCGCGCTCTACCACCGTCGCGTGTGGAGCCCGCGCGGCTACCAGATCATGCGCCGGCTCGACCACACCATGATCTTCGTCTTCATCGCGGGCACGTACACGCCGTTCTGCGTGCTGCTGCTCTCCCCCACGAAGGCGACCGTCCTGCTCGCCATCGTGTGGACCGGCGCGCTGGGCGGCGTGATCATGAAGCTCGCCTGGCCGCACGGGCCGCGCTGGGTGTCCGCGCCGCTCTACCTCGCGCTGGGCTGGGTCGCCGTGGCCGTGCTGCCCGACCTGCTGCACCGCGGCGGCGTCGCGGCCCTGGTGCTGCTGCTCGTCGGCGGCGCCGCGTACAGCGTCGGCGCGGTGTTCTACGCGCTGCGCCGGCCCAACCCGTGGCCCACCGTCTTCGGCCACCACGAGTTCTTCCACGCCTGCACACTGGTCGCCGCAATCTGCCACCATGTCGCGATTTACTTCGCCCTGTACGCCTGAACGATGGTTTGTGTTCGCCGTACCGTGACCAGACCGAGACGGCGCGGCGTCCTGACAGTGTCCCCCGACGGTGCACGATGATCGGGTGACCATCCGGACGCTCGCCATCCTGCGGCACGCCAAGGCGGACAACCCGCCGGGCGTCGCGGACCTCGACCGTCCGTTGACGCCCCGCGGCCACGCGGACGCGACCGCCGCCGGCGCCTGGCTGGCCGCGAAGGCGATCCTGCCGGATCTGGTGATCTGCTCCCCGGCCCGGCGCACCCGCGAGACCTGGCACGGCGTCGCCCTCGGGCTGAGCGCCGCCCCCGTCGTCATCTACGAGCGCGCCGTCTACACCGGCGACGTCGACGACCTGCTCGGCCTCGTCACCGAGATCGACGACACCATGCCGACCGTGCTGCTGATCGGGCACAACCCGACCGTGTCACAGTTGTCGGCCCAGCTCGACCCGGCCCACGCCGACGACGACGGCCTGCGCACCTGCGGGCTCGCCGTGCACACCTCGGACGCCTTGTGGTCGTCCTGGTCGGAGGCGGCCCTCGTCGGCAGCCACACCGCCCGTGCGGAGGCCTGACCCTCCGCACGCCGAAAGCTTCGCGCAGATAGAGAGACACTGAGGGGCGGCACGCGCGCGTGCCGCCCCTCAGTTATGACACCGCCGGACCTGCCCCCACCGGGCCGACCCGACGGGCCGTCAGAACGCCTCTTCCGGCAGGTCCATCACGTCGAGCGTGGTGCGCTCCACGATGACCTTGTCGCTGCTCAGGCGCGGGAGCACCTCGCGGGCGAAGAACCGGGCCGAGGCGACCTTGCCCTCGTAGAAGTTCTTGTCCGCGTCGGACAGGCCGCCGCGGCCCAGGGCCGCCAGCGCGACCTCGGCCTGCTTCTGCAGCAGCCAGCCGACCACCAGGTCACCGAGGGCGAGCAGCACCCGGCGGGAGCTCAGCCCCACCTTGTACAGCTCGCGGGTCTCGCCGGCCTGCACGGCGCCGAGCCAGCCGAGCATCGTGCCGAGCATGGCCTGCACGTCGGCCAGGGCGGTGCCGAGCGCCAGGCGCTCCTCCTTGAGCTGCCCGTTGCCGGCCTCGGCGTCCAGGAAGGCCTGGATCTCGCCGGCGACCGTCATGAGGGCCTTGCCGTTGTTCTTGACGATCTTCCGGAAGATCAGGTCGAGGCTCTGGATGGCCGTGGTGCCCTCGTAGAGCGTGTCGATCTTCGAGTCGCGGACGTACTGCTCCAGCGGGTAGTCCTGCAGGAAGCCCGAACCGCCGAACGTCTGCAGCGACTCGTGACCCAGCAGCTCGTACGCCCGCTCCGAGCCGACGCCCTTGACCAGCGGCAGCAGCAGGTCGTTGACCTTCTCGGCGTGCCTGGCGGCCTTCTCGTCGCCCGCGTCCAGGGCGATGCGCATCTTGTCCTGCCAGCTTGACGTGTAGCAGACCAGGGCGCGCAGGCCCTCCGCGTACGCCTTCTGCAGGGCCAGCGAGCGGCGCACGTCCGGGTGGTGGGTGATCGTCACCCGGGGGGCCGCCTTGTTGGCGTTCTCGACCAGGTCGGCGCCCTGCACGCGCGACTTCGCGTACTCGAGGGCGTTGAGGTAGCCCGTCGACAGGGTCGCGATCGCCTTCGTGCCCACCATCATCCGGGCGTACTCGATGATCATGAACATCTGGCGGATGCCCTCGTGCACCTCGCCCATCAGCCAGCCCTTGGCCGGAACGCCGTGCTGACCGAAGGTCAGCTCGCAGGTGTTCGAGACCTTGATGCCCATCTTGTGCTCGACGTTCGTCGCGTAGACGCCGTTGCGCTCGCCCAGCTCGCCGGTCTCCGGGTCAAAGTGGATCTTCGGTACGACGAACAGGCTCAGGCCCTTCGTGCCCGGGCCGCCCGCGCCCTCCGTGTCGACCGGCCGGGCGAGCACGTAGTGGATGATGTTGTCGGTCAGGTCGTGCTCGCCGGACGTGATGAAGCGCTTCACGCCCTCGATGTGCCAGGAGCCGTCGGCCTGCGGGAACGCCTTCGTGCGCCCCGCGCCCACGTCCGAGCCGGCGTCCGGCTCGGTCAGCACCATCGTCGAGCCCCACTGCTTGTCGACGAAGATCTGCGCCCACTTCTTCTGCTCCGGCGTGCCCTCGCGGTAGAGGGTGTGCGCGAAGCTCGGGCCGGACGCGTACATCCAGATGGGGGCGTTCGCGCCGAGGATCATCTCGGCCAGCGACCACCACAGCATCCGGGGCGCGTTCGTGCCGCCCAGGTCGGCGGGTAGGTCCATGCGCCAGAACTCGCTGCCCATGAACGTGTGGTACGAGTCCTTGAACGCCTGCGGCAGCGGCGCGGTGAAGGTGTTCGGGTCGAACACGGGCGGGTTCCGGTCGGAGACCGCGTAGCTCGGCGCGAGGATGTCCCTCGCGATCCGCTCCATCTCCTCGAGAATGCTCCGGGCCGTCTCCCCATCGATCTCGGAGTACGGTCCGGTGCCGAGCACTTGATCAGCGCCAAAGACCTCGAAGAGGTTGAACTCCAGGTCACGCCGGTTGCTCTTGTAATGGCTCATGGCCGGGATCCCCTCTGCGACGCGGTTACTCACGAGTAACCCACTCTATTACCCCCCGGTAACCGCCCGCGTGTGATCCACGTCACACCCTGAGGGCGCTCCGCGCCCTCCCTGCTGCAAAAGTCGACTTCTGCACCGAATGGCGGCCCATATAACCACCGAAGGTCGACCTTTGCAGAGTTGATCACCGCCGGGCGGAGATCGCGCCGCGGATTTCGTGGAGGAGGGTGGGGCGGTTGGAGCGCAGGGTGTCCGCTGTTACGTGGATGATCAGCCAGCCGGCGGCCTGGAGGCGGTTGAGGCGGCGGCGATCTCGTTGGAGCTGCTCCGTCGTGGCGTGCCAGGCGCCGTCGTACTCGATCGCGATGCGCCACCGGGGGTAGGCGAGATCCACGCGGGCGACGAAGCCGGACTCGTCGCGAATCTCCCACTGCACCTCCGGTGTGGGCAGACCCCCGAGCACGATGGCCAGCCGCAGCCGGGACTCCTGCGGCGACTCCGCCCGACCGTCGGCGAGGGCGATAACCCGGTCACAGCGGCGCGCTCCGCGAGGTCCGAGCGTCCTTCGTCGCTTTGCGACATACGTCCGTAGTTCGGCTGGGGTAACAAGCCGGTCCCGCAGGAAGCGGTCAACGAGGACGACCGCCTCCTCGACGGAACACCATTGGGCCAGGTCCCAGCAGGTTCTCGGTGGCGTGGTGACCCGCGTGCCCCGCACTACGCACACGTCGGACGGATCCACCCGAGCCTTGTGCGGCACCAACCCTTCAACCCGTGAGACAAGACCCGGCGGCATGAGAGCCTCCACCGGATCGTCGCACCCGCTCAGGCCCGGTCCGAGGAGCGTGGCCGCGGACCGTCCGGTGATCACTCCGTCCGCCGACAGTGCGAAGGCCGCGACGGCCCGGCACCGTAGCTCGTGAGTGGGCGGCACGGATGAGTCGACGTAGACGCCCCGTATCACGGAGCGCCAGGCGCTGCTGCGCAACGCGGCCCTGGTCAGGAGCCCGTTCGCGACGGCGGTGGGGCCGTGGAAGAGGCGGCCGCGTAAGGCGGGTGGGCGGTGGGGACGGCGTGGCATGGGGTCATCGTTGCCGCTGCGGGCGCGTTCGGGAGTCGCCCTGTGCATAAGTCGGTGCCCTGTGGACAGTCGGGCGGGTCACCGTATCCGTCTAAAGGGGACGACACCGGACGTGAATCGCGTTCGTTGGCAGTTCATGATGTCGTTCTTCCAGTCGCTGTTCGCGCCGCACTATCCGAAAAACTACGTCGGGCGTCACCGGGCGCGGTACGCGATTCCGTTGCCGGTCAGCCTGCCTTCGCTGCGCCGGGGCTGACGACCGGGGTCGGTTCGGCGGGGCGTCGGGCGACCGGGGACGGGGGTGGTGTGCCGGCGATCTCCCAGCTCGGCACCGTGGGCTCCGCGGGCGGACGGGCGCCCGTGTACTCCAGCAGGAGCAGCGCGATGTCGTCGTCGAGGCGGCCGCGGACCCACTCGGTCAGCGCGCTCTCCAGCGAGGCGAGGCCGTGCTCGACGGTGCCGTGGCCGAGCAGGGCCCAGGCCCGGTCGGTGGTCGGGAAGAACTCGCCGGCCCGGCGGGCCTCGGCCAGGCCGTCGGTGTAGAGCAGCAGGCGGTCGCCGGGCTCGAGACGCTCGGTGCGCACCTGCGGCACCGGCCCGAAGCCGAGCGGCGGCGCGGGTGCCGGCGGGTCGAGCGGGATGACCTGGCCGCGCCGCAGGAGCAGGGGCGCCGGGTGGCCGCAGTTGTAGACCGAGAGGGTGCCGCCGCGCTCCTCGATGACGGCGGCGGTGACGAAGTCCTCCTCGCCGACGGAGCGGACCACGGCGTGGTCGAGGTCGGCGACGATGGCGCGCAGCTCGGCCCGTTCGAAGGCCGCGTGCCGGAACGACCCGAGGACGTTGATCGCGAGGCGGATCGCGTCGATGCCCTTGCCCCGCACGTCCCCGATGATCATGCGTACGCCGTACCGCGTCTCGACCGCCTCGTAGAGGTCGCCGCCGATGTCGGCCGCCGCGCTCGCGGACACGTACCGGCCGGCGACGGTGAGCTGGCCGATCTGCGGGCCGATGGGGCGCAGCACCGCCTCCTGGGCGATGGCGACCAGCCGGGAGAGCTCCGCGTACCGCTCCTCCTGGCGTTGGCGCACCATGCTCACCGCGACGGCCACCGCCGTGGCGAGGACCATGGCGGTCACCCGGATCACCCCGTACAGGTCGAAGCCGTCCGGGTCGACGAGGCTGAAGGCCAGCGTGAGCGCGGTGCAGATCGCGCCGATCGTCACCACGTACCGCCAGCGGACGAACGAGGCGGCGAGGAACGGGGCGGCGGACAGCCAGCCGGCGTAGTGCAGCATCGGACCGTCGAAGATCTCGAACCCGGTGACGAACACGATGAGAGCGCCGGCCGCGGCGAGGCCGGCGCGCGCCTCCGGGTTCAGCGGTTCTCTGGCCACGACATTCTCTCGTCCATCAGGGCGAAGCTTGCCCCTTCAGCATGCCGGAACGTGGTCGTTTTGCTGATCCGCCGGACCTGAAGGTGACCGGGCGGCGGCCGCTTCGACCCGTTCGGTCGGACGCCTTAGGCGAAGCCCCTACCTACGAGTAAGACCCCGCTGAGGGGGTCTTAGCGGTCAGTTGGCGAGCACCTCGAACGTGACCCGGACCACGCCGTCCGACGCCCTGGCGATCCTGGAGAACGCGGCTGCCGACAGGTCCAGGCAGCGGTCCTCGAGGGCCGGACCACGGTCGTTGATCCGGACCACGACGGACTTCCCGGTGGACGGGTTGGTGACCCGCACCCGGGTGTCGAACGGCAGCGTGCGGTGGGCCGCCGTGAGCGCCGTCGGGTCGAACGCCTCGCCGCTCGCGGTGCCCTGCGGCTCGTCGTAGAACGACACGTCGCAGGTGCCGCTCGCGACGACCTTGCCGCCGGTCGCGGGCGCCGCCGCCGTCCCGCGGGCACTGCCGCGGTCGGCACGGTCCGCGGTCCGCTCCGGGTCCGCGAAGGACCCCAGGGAGTACGTGCTGGGAGCGGCGGTCTGGGTCGCCGGCGCCGCGGTGACGCGCAGAACGGCCCCGGCCCCGCCGACGAGCAGGCCGGCCACGGTGAGCGTGGCCGCCAGCCGGCCGAGCCTGCGGGAACGGGCGCGTCGCTGGCGCGGTGTGATCCGGCCGCCGTGTCGGGCGGAGTAGCGGTCGCTCACGTGACCATCCTTCTCGGGGGCGGCAGGGCCGACGATGAAGATAACGAACGCGTCACGGCAGCCGTCAAGTCGAGTGGGCGGTTATACCCGAATCATGTCCTATGTGATGCCGGAAGGGTGAAACGTCAGCCGATCCGGCGGGTGCGTCCGACGCCGGTGCCGTCGAGCGCGGCCGCGAGGTCGGCGCGGGCGCGGGCCACCCGCGACCGGATGGTGCCGATCGGGCACTCGCAGACCTCGGCGGCCTCCTCGTAGCTCATGCCGAGCAGCTGGGTGGCCACGAACGCCTCGCGCCGGTCGTCGGGCAGCGCGCGGACGAGGTCGATGAGGAGCACCCCGTCCTCGAAACCGGCCCGCTGGCCGCCCGCGGTGGCCTCGGCCGCCGACTGCCAGTCGGCCAGGTCGGCCGCCCGGGGCCGGCGGGTCACGTGGCGGATGTGGTCGACCGCGACGCGCCGGGCGATGGAGAGCAGCCACGTGCGCGCGCCGGAGAGCCCGGCGAACCCGGGCAGTGCCCGCATCGCCCGCAGGTACGTCTCCTGGGCCAGGTCCTCGGCCAGCCCGGCCCCGACCAGGTACGCCAGGAAGCGGAGCAGGTCGGACTGGGTCGCGGCGACGAAGGCACCCGCGGCCCCGCGGTCACCGCGCCCGGCTGCCAGCGCCAGCTGAGTGATCTCAGAGTCATCGATGCGCGTCCCTGGCATCCGGTCAGGGTAGTGCATGCCACCGCGACCCGCCCAACGCCCACGCGTGACAACTTCGTCCCTGGTGGGAACCACACTGGACGCGGCGACGACTATGGGTGCATGGGGTGCGAGGAATTTCGTGAGGCACTGTCCGCCCGCCTGGACGGCGAATCGGAACCGATCGACGCGTCGCTGACGGACGCCCACGTATCCGCGTGCCCGCCCTGCGCCACCTGGTACGACGCGGCCGCGACGGTAACCCGCCTGTCCCGCCTCCGCCCAGCGCAACCACCCCCCACCCTCGCCCCCGAAACCCTCGCGACCATCCTCGCCGCCGCGCCCGCCCCTTCCGCCCCTCCCGGCCGACGTTTGGACCGTTCCGCCCGGAATTCCGCCCCGGATAACGTTCCTGACGGTCCGAACGCCGAAAAGAGCGGCGGGCGGTGGGTGAGTGGGTTGTGGTGGGGGTTGGGTGGGTTGGGGGCGGCGCAGTTGCTGCTCGGGGTGGCGCAGATCGGGAGTGCGTCGGCGGATCACTGGCATGTGGGGGCGGGCGGTGGGGTTACCGCGGGGCATCTGTGGCATGAGTCAGCTGCCTGGAATGTCGCGATCGGGGCGGCGTTTTTGTGGATCTCGGTGCGGCGGACGCGGCCGGCCGGGAGTCTGCCGATCCTGACCGCGTTCCTGGCCGTGCTGGCGCTGGTGAGCGTCGGTGACGCGCTCAGCGGCCGGGTCGAGTGGACCCGACTGGCCAGTCACGGCGTACTCGTCGCGGGTTATCTGATCCTGCTGGCCCTGCGCCGGCTCGGCGAGGAGGGCACCCCGCCCGGCGCCCGCGCGGACGGAACGCGCCGCTGGAGCGTCCGGTTCGACGCCCCGGCGGACCCGGCCGAGGGCACGGCCGCGCTGCTCCGTTTCCCGGCACCGCCACCCGCGACCGCCAGCGCCGACCGGCGCACCGCTGAGCAGACCCGCGCCGCGTAGGTTGCCCGCGCGCTCAGGGGACCGGCGTCGGCCGCCCCACCGTCTGCCGAGCGGGCCGGGCTTCCTTGCACGGCCGCCGCGGAGCAGGGCCGGACCGCTAGGTAGCGCACCGCTTACTGTGCGGCGGCCACCAGCGCCGGGACGTGCTCCGGCCGTGGCGGGACCACGCGGTGCACGGTCGCCAGGACGGCGGCCATCATGAGCGCGGCCGTGGCGGTGATGGCCGCGGCGCTGCCCGCGTAGACGAGGAACAGCTGCTTGCGCGTCATCTCCTCCGGCGGGTTCACCAGCCCGGAGTCGGCCCAGTTCAGCGCGCCGACCGCGACCGCCAGCGCGAACACGCCGACCAGCCCCAGGCTGGCCGCGGCCAGGACGTTGGTGCGGCGCGCCTCGACCGCCGCCTCGTCGCGCCGCTGACCGACGAGCAGGACGAGCCCGCCCAGCGCGGCCCAGCAGCCGACGATCAGGAGTGCGGCGACCGCGTCGCTGGGCCGGTGCCAGCCGGCGGACATCGTGGCGACACCGGCGAGCGCCGCGTAGGCCGCGCCGGCCACGCCCGCCACGCCGCGCATCGCGACGGGCAGCACGAGGACGAGCGCGACGGCCACCGACGCGGCGACCGTGGTGTGGCCGCTGGGCAGGCTGTTGCCGACCGCCTCGCGGCCGGGGTCGATGCCGAAGTCGGGCCGGTAGAGCGCGTGTTTGAGCAGCTGCGACGTCACGTTGGCGCCGGCGATGAGGCCGCCGGCGACGAGGGCGAGCAGCACCCGGCCGCGGGCCAGGGCGATGAGCACGATGACGGCGGTCGCGGCGGCCAGCGAGGCGACCGACACGGCGTCGAGCACCCGGGAGACGAGCGGCTCGACCGTGTCGTGGCCGATCGTGTTGCCGACCAGCGCGGCCGTGTCGACGAGCTGCCCGTGCGCCGTGCGGACGGAGAACCGCCAGACGGCGAGGAGCGCGGCGGCCTGGAGGAGCCCCACGAGGACCAGCCACGCCGCGGTCGACCCGAAGCCCCGGTTGCGCATACGCAAAGGTATCCGTCGGGACGCGAACCTGGCATCACGAGCCAACCCACCGGCGTAGGGTCCGAGGCATGGCAACACTGACCGACGCCGACGTCGCCCTGCTCAGCGAGCCCCAGTTGGCCCACCTCGCAGTCATAGATTCCGATGGGGCGCCACACGTCACACCTGTCTGGGTGGACACCGACGGGGTGCACATTCTGATCAACACGGCCAAGGGTCGGGCCAAGTACGAGAGCCTGCGGCGCGACCCGCACGTGGCGGTCTCGATCGTGGACAAGTCCGACGACTGGCGCACGCTCTGGGTGAAGGGCACCGCCGAGCTGGTCGAGGAGGGCGCGGACGCGCACATCGACAAGCTCGCGAAGAAGTACCTGGGCAAGGACAGCTACCCGTTCCGCAAGCCGGGCGAGCAGCGCGTGATTGTGCGGATCTCGCCGACCCAGAAGCTGCACCAGGGCTAGCTGGCCACCGGATCGGCCAGGGGCGCCGCCTCGGGGACCCGCCACCGGCGCTCGCTGCGCCGGATGGCGAACCACGTCACCAGCCCGGCGGGCAGGATCAGCCAGCAGGAGAACAGGCGGTAGCCGAGCACGGCGGCGGCGGCCGGCGCCTGCGCGGCCCCCGCCGACACGAGGGCCGTGAGCAGGCTCGCCTCGATGAGGCCGATGCCGCCGGGGGTCACCGGAACCTGCCGGATGAGCTGGATCGCCAGGTAGGGCGCGGCCAGGTCGAAGAAGCCGAGCGGCAGGTGGAACGCCTGGGTTGCGGCCAGGAGACACGCCAGGTCCGCGACCCAGGAGAGTACGGCGCACAGCAGCGCGAGGTGCCAGTGCCGCCACGGGACGGCGCCCGCGGCGCGAAGTGCCGACCGTACCGGGAAGATCTTGGTAGCCAGCCACCCGGTGGGGGCGACGGCGTTCTCGGCGGCGACCGACGCGGACCTCGCGGTCCGGTCACGGGTGAGCAGGCTGCCGATGGCGGCCACGCCGATGACGGCGGCGAGGACGCCGAGCGCGCCGGCCTCGTCCGGGTGGGCGTGCACCACGTCGCCGAGGCCGCTGAGCAGGTGCGCGACCGCGCCGGTGAGGTAGAGCGCGGCCAGGCCGGCAAACGAGATGAGCCCGGAGAGGATCATGACCGTGGTGGCGGTCTGGCGGCTCGCCCCCCACGTGCGGAACTGCTTGTACGCGAAACCGGACGAAACGGCCGAACCGGCCGGCAGGCCGATGGCGATCGCCGAGCGGCTCACGGTCAGCGCCATGGCGCGGGGCATCGTGGTCTCGACGCCGAAGGCCAGCAGCAGGCGCTTCTGCTGGCGGGCGAACGCGCGCAGCGAGAGCGCCTCGGCGACGGCGGCCACGAGCAGCCAGAAGGGGTTGGCGGAACGCAGTGCGGCGAGCAACTCGCCGGCGTCCGGGAGCTTGCCACGCAGCGTCAGCATCACGGCGGCCACTGTGGCCACGGCGATGATGAGGCGGAGCCACCGGGGGATGCGTTGCACGAAACGGAACCGTACTCGTCCGTTGACAGAACAACTATCGGGATTACCCCTTAAGAGATCGAGGTCACGGGCGCGGGCATCCGATGGCATGACGGACAATCAAGGGTCGCGCCCCCACCGGAAAGAGGTCCCTCGCCGTGCCCGAAGCCGTGCAGCCCACCGAGTCGGTCCGGCAGGCCGAGATCGAACGTGAGCAGCGCCACGTCGACAAGGTGTACGCGCGCCTCGACGCGGTGCGCGAGGAGGCGGAGCGTACGCACCGGGAGGGGTTCGGGATCGCGCACGCGCGTACGCCCGGGTCCCTGGTCGAGCGCGACGCGATGGTGCACCACGCGGCGCAGCGACTGCGGGCCCTCGACGCGGAGTACGAGGGACTGGTCTTCGGGCGGCTCGACCTCGTCGATGGTGAGGTGCGCCACGTCGGCCGGCTCGGGATGCGCGACGACGAGCACCAGCCGCTGGTCATCGACTGGCGCGCGCCGGGGGCGGCGCCGTTCTACCAGGCCACGGCCGAGCAGCCGCTGGGCGTCGCGCGCCGCCGGGTGATCCGTTCGGACGGCCCGAAGGTGCTCGACGTGGAGGACGACCTGCTCGACCTCGCGGGCGCCGAGGCGGCCGGGGTGTCGGTCACGGCGGTGGGCGACGGCGCCCTGATCGCGAGCCTCGCCCGCGCGAAGAGCACCCGGATGCGCGACATCGTGGCGACGATCCAGCGCGAGCAGGACGAGGCGATCCGCGCCCCCGCCGGCGGCGTGACGATCATCGAGGGCGGCCCGGGCACGGGCAAGACGGCGGTGGCGCTGCACCGGGCGGCGCACCTGCTCTACCGCGACCGGCGCCGGTTCGAGGGCGGCGGCGTGCTGCTGGTCGGCCCGTCGGCCGTGTTCATGTCCTATGTGGAGCGCGTGCTGCCGTCGCTGGGCGAGGAGACGGTCGAACTCCGGTCGCTGGGCGCCGTGATGGACGGCGTGCGGTCGCAGCGGCTCGACCCGCCCGCGCTCGCGGGCATCAAGGGCGCGCTGCGGATGCGGGGGATCCTGCGCCGCGCCGTGCGCGAGGCCCCCACGGACGCGCCCCGCGAGCTGCGGGTGGTCTTCGGCGGCCAGGTGCTGCGGGTGCGCGAGCGGGAGCTGGCCAACGTCCGTCGCCACGTCGGCGGCCGGGTGCAGCGGGCCAACGCGGCCCGCCAGGAGGTGCGCCGGGCGCTGCTCGACGCGGCCTGGGCGGCGCGGCCCCAGGGTGTGTCGTGGGAGCGGGCGCGGTTCAACGAGGACGTGGCCGACTCGGACGCCTTCGTCGACTTCGTGCCGCGCTGGTGGCCGGTCCGGACGCCGCTGGACGTCCTCGCCTCGCTGGCCGACCCGAAGCGGCTCGCCCGCGTCGGCGGCCGCGACCTGTCCCCCGCCGAGGTGTCGCCGCTCGCCCGCTCGTGGTCGACCGTGCGCGAGGACCCGTCCGTGGCCGACATCGCCCTGCTCGACGAGCTGCGCACCATGCTCGGCGAGCCGCCGGCCCCGCCCCGCAAGAAGGACCCGTACCTGCTCATCGACGGCGTCCGCGAGCTGACCAGCGCGGCCGACCGCGAGTTCGCGTCCCGCGAGCGCTACGTGCGCCCCGACAACTACGACGGGTACGCCCACGTGCTGCTCGACGAGGCGCAGGACGTCTCCCCGATGCAGTGGCGCATGCTGGGCCGCCGCGGCCAGTACGCCAGTTGGACGATCGTCGGCGACGCCGCGCAGAGCGCCTGGCCGGACCTGGCCGAGGCCCGCGCGGCCCGCGACGACGCGCTGCGCGGCAAGCGCGTGCGCCGCTTCCACCTGGGCACGAACTACCGCAACCCCGCCGAGATCTTCGAGTTCGCGGCGCCTGTCGTGCGCCGCGCCGTGCCCGACGCGGACCTGCCGGTCGCGGTGCGCCGCACCGGCGCGGTCCCGGAGCACCGCGAGGTGACCGACCTGGTGGCCGCGTCGCGCGCGGCGGTCGACGAGCTGCTCGCGGCCGTCGACGGCACGGTCGGCGTGATCAGCACGGCGGCGCGGCGGCCCGAGGTGGCGGGGTGGTTGCGGCCCGACGGCCGCCTGCAGGTCGTCGACGGCATGCAGGCCAAGGGCATGGAGTACGACGCGGTGCTCGTCGTCGCGCCCGAGGAGCTGGCGGCCGAGTCGGCGGCCGGCGTGCGGGTGCTCTATGTCGCCCTGACGCGGGCGACGCACCGCCTCATCACCGTTGGTGCCAACGATTCCTGGCTCAACGGCTGAACAACCGGCGCCTGGATCGGCCGAACGGTGGAGGACCTGAGGCCTACCTCAAGATTGTTACCGGACCGTAACTCTACCGTTGAGTAACACGTGTGGGCCCGCTCACAGTGATCGTTTGGCCTTCGACAGGGCAATGGTCCGAATTGGTTACTAGCAAGTAACCAACGTCACCTCACGCTGCGTGATCATGGCGCGGGTGCAAGGTGACACGCGTGCCACCCCCCTCTTGTTACCGCCGGGTTCGCCGCGAGAGCATCTGGCCCACCTGCGCCGACGTACTCGGCGTCGATCTACGTCCCAAGCTGTGGTCATCGTTCGACGATGCTCGTCGCTCGTCGCGGCGTGCCACCAAGCAAGAAGGAGTTCCGCATGACGGACTCGAACAACGCGGCTGTCGGCCGCACGCGGTGGCGCCGGTTCGCCGCCGTGATGGGCGGGGCGACCGTCGTCGCCGGCGCCCTGGTCTTCGGCGTTGCCAACGGCGCGATCGCCGCCTCCTTCAACATCTCCGGCGAGCAGTTCAAGGTCTCGGCCTCCGAACTGGACGGACAGGGCTTCGCCCAGTTTGGCGGGTACGAGACGGTCGCCAAGGACGGCTCGAAGATCCCGGTCGCCACGTCGGTGATCAAGTCGGCCACGCTGAAGAACATGTGCCAGTCGGTCGACGCGTCCAGCCCGCTCTTCCCCGGCCTCAAGATCGTCCTGCGCATCGAGGCCGGCAAGTCGACCCCCGCGTCGGCGACCAACCTGGTCATCGGCATGACCGAGCTGTCCGGCAACGCCACCTTCACCAACATCAACATTGGTGCGGACGGCGGCGAGGTCAGCGGCAGCAAGCTCCTGACCGGCACGTTCGCCCAGAACGCCGCCGGCGTCAAGATCACCGATCTGGAGCAGAAGGCCTACTCGACGACCGCCGGCACCTTCGCCCTCAACGGGCTCTCCATGAAGGTCCTCACCGGCGACGACGCGGTCGAGTGCTTCGAGGACTGACCTTCCCCGGTCAGTAGGTCAGGACAGAGCGCGAGCTAGGAGCAGGCGTGATGGGTAAGACAGCAGCGGGACGCCGTGAGTCCGGCCGGACACGGCTGACCTTCCGACAGTGGCGGCGGAGCCGACCCTTCTGGGGCGGGCTCTTCTTCGTCCTCTCCGGGCTGTTGCTGTTGTTCAGCAGCCACATGGACCTCAACGGCCTGCAGATCCATGTGGGCGTCGAGGGCTTCCTGTCGTACCTGCTGCCGCTGCTCATGCTGCTGTCCGGGCTGTTGCTGTGGTTCACCCCGCAGCAGCGCATCTTCTACAGCGCCATCGGCACGGTCACGGCGCTGTACTCCTTCGTCGGCCTCAACTTCGGCGGGCTCGGCTGCGGCATGCTGTTCGGCATGATCGGTGGCGCGCTCGCCTTCGCCTGGGCGCCGGTGCGGCCCGCGGCCGCGCCGGCGGACCAGGCGGACCCCTCGTCGGATGACGACCATCAGGTGGACGCCCCGGCGGACACCACTGTGGACAGCGCGAACCACGGCAGTGACAACGGCGTCCTGCCGTGGTTCGGCGCGTCCGACAGCCCTGGCGCGTCCGCCGACTCGCCCACGGCCGCGCAGCCGCCGGCGCCGCGGCACTACGCCGCGCCCGACGAGTCGCGCCCCGCGAACGGCGCCCGGCCGAACGCACAGTGGCCCGGCCGTACGCTGTCGCTGATCGTGGTGCCGGCGCTGATCGTCGCGGCGGTGGCCGCCGGTGCGCTCAGCGGCTCCGGCACGGCGAACGCGGCCGGCGTCGAGCCGACGCCGCTCGTGGCCTGGCTGCTCGGCGAGGTCGCCGGAGACAGCACCGAGGAGCCCACGGCGACGCCCACCGGGGCCGCGCCGACCACGGCCACCGAGCCGACCGGCGCGCCCGGGACCACCGCGCCGTCGACCGCGGTGCCCGGGACCACGTCCGCGCCCCGGACGACCGGCGCGCCGGACGACACGTCCGCCCCGTCGACCACGTCCGGGCCGGCCACGACGTCCGCGCCGGTCACCACGGCCCCACCGACCATGACGCTGCCGAAGACGACCCTCGCCGGCAACGTCGTCGCGGTGAAGGACTCCGTCCTCACCACCGCGAAGCTCACCGTGAAGGACCTGACCTACGCCGGCGTCGCCGTCCTCAGCACCGCCACCGGGGCGACCAAGACCACGCTGGAACTGCGCTCCGGCACGTTGCGGACGGCCGCCGTCCGGCTGACCGGCAACGGCAGCGTGATGACCGCGGACTCGCTGACCATCGGCGGCGCCACGGTCTTCGTCACCAGCCTCACCGGCAAGCTCGGCGGCGTCGAGATCACCATCACGCCGACCGCCGTCCCGCCGCTCGGCGACGCGTTCGAGCTCACCGACGTCACGGTGCACCTCGCGCTCGTCCAGGGCGACGAGCTCAGCACCCCGGGCATGAAGCTCAGCCTCGACCGGTAGGCGACCTCCGGATCAGGCGCCTGGTCGCGCCGGCCGCGGCGTAGGCGCGGTAGGTCCACCAGGACCCGCTGCCGAGGACGCGCCGCCGGACGGCGTCCCCCAGGCCGATCGCCGGCGTGGCGCGGCCGTGGCGGCGGTACGCGGCGGCGAACTGAGCGAAGATCGCCCGGCGTACGGGCGCCGGCAGGTCGGGTTGCGCCGACCCGACAAAGCCGCGCAGGACGAGCCACTGCGTCGCGACGCCGCGGAGCGGGTCGTCGGGCGGCAGTCGTCTGCTGTCGAGGTGCTCGTAGACCCGACGGGACTGCTCGATCAACATCCGGCAGCGGGCCTCCGCCGGCTTCGCCGTGATCGACCCGGGCCGGCCCGTGCGGTAGAAGTAGCAGACCCGTCGCAGCAGGGCGATGCGTTGCGCGGCGACGAGCAGCGCGAACGTGAACGGGACATCCTGGTGCCAGCCGGGATGGAACGGCAGCCCGGCACGGACGACCAGCTCCCGGGTGACCACACGGGTCCACGGGGCCGGGTTGTGGAAGGCCCCCGGCCAGTCGAGAAACCGGAACACCTCGGGTACGCCCGGGGGCGGCTGCATCGGGTGGACCGTCGACTCGCCGCCGGCGACGAAAGCGCTGTCGAGGAGAAGCATGTCGGCCGCCGTGGCGCGGATCCGGTCCAGGATGGCGGCGACCGCGCCCTCGGCGAGCCAGTCGTCGCTGTCGATGAACCAGACGTAGTCGCCCGTCGCGGTCGCGAACCCGGCCCCCCGGGCCGGCCCCTGGCCGACGTTGCGATCGAGGTGGATCACGCGTACGCGCGGGTCGCGGGTGGCGTACCCGTCGAGGATCTGTCCGCAGTTGTCGGGGGAGGCGTCGTCGACGGCGATCAGTTCCAGGTCGGTGAACGACTGGGTGAGGACCGAGTCGAGGCACTGCCGCAGGTAGGGCTCGACGCCGTGGACCGGCACGATCACGCTGAGCGCTGGCACGGGCCGCCCCTACGACCTGCGGACCAGGTCGCGGGCCGCCGCGCCCGCGCACCAGACACGGTGGGCCCACCACATGTCGTGCACGACCATCCGCCGCCGCAGCCGGTCCCGGATGCTTCCCCGGAGGTGGACGCTGCAGCGCCGGCGGAACTCCTCGGACAGCCCGCGCAGCAGTGCCCGCCGGGCCGGCAGCGGCAGGCTCCGGTCGCCGGGGACCGACCAGCCTAGCGTGATCATCCGGTGGAGCACGACCTCCCGCAGCGGGTCGTCGGCCGGCACGCCCGCACGGTCGAGCTGATCGAAGACGCGGGAGAACTGGGTGACGACGGCGAGCTTGCGGTCGCTGCCGGTGTTCATGGTGGAGGTCGGCCGGTCGGCGCGGTAGAAGTAGCACACCCGGGGGAGCACCGCGATCCGTCGCGCCGCCAGGAGCAGCGCGAACGTGAAGGGCAGGTCCTCGAACGCCCCGGCGTGGAACGGCGACCCGGCGCGCACCACCAGGTCGCGGCTGACGACCCGGCACCACGCCTTCGCGCTGTTGAACGCGCCCGGCCAGTCGGCGAACCGGAACGGCTCGGGCACGGCCGCGGGCGGCCGGAAGCGCTCGACGGTGTCCGTGGCCGCGCGGTAGACGGCGTCGAAGCACAGCATGTCGGCCGACGTCTCCCGCAACCGTCCGGCGATCGCCTCGAGCGCGCCGTCGGCGAGCCAGTCGTCGCCGTCGACGAACCAGACGTGGTCACCGGTCGCGACGGCGAAGCCGGCGCCCCGGGCGGGCCCCGCGTCACCGGCCGACGAGCGGCGGACGACGCGGACGCGCGGGTCGCGTGCGGCGTACTCCTGAAGGATGTTTCCGCAGTTGTCGGGGGACGCGTCGTCGACGGCGACGACCTCGAAGTCCGTGAAGGCCTGGCCCAGGACCGAGTCGAGGCACTGCCGCAGGTAGGGCTCGACGCCGTGGATCGGGATCACGATGCTGAGCAGCGGCACGGACCCTCCATAGATCAGGAGGGGTCCCGGGGCGATTCTAGGTCGCGGCGCGCCCGGCTCACCGGGACGCGCCGCGACCGGCGGTGCTCAGATGCGGGCCAGGGCCGCGCGCAGCGGGTCCAGGCCGAGGGCGCCCAGGTCGAGGGCCGCCCGGTGGAACGCCTTGAGGTCGAAGTCGGCGCCCTTGCGGGCCTCGGCGTCGGCGCGGGCCTGCAGCCAGATGCGCTCGCCCACCTTGTACGACGGGGCCTGGCCGGGCCAGCCCAGGTACCGGTTGAGCTCGAAGCGCAGCAGCTCGTCCTCCATGCGGGTGTGCGCCCGCAGGAACTCCCAGCCCAGCTCCGGCGTCCAGCGCTCGCCCGGGTGGAAGCCGAACGGGTTGTCGCGCGGGATCTCCAGCTCCAGGTGCATGCCGATGTCGACGATGACGCGGCTCGCGCGGAACGTCTGCGCGTCGAGCATGCCGAGCTTGTCGCCCGGGTCGTCGAGGTAGCCCAGCTCGTCCATGAGGCGCTCGGCGTACAGGGCCCAGCCCTCGCCGTGGCCGGAGACCCAGCAGAGCAGGCGCTGCCAACGGTTGAGCAGCTCCTTGCGGACGACCGTCTGGGCGACCTGCAGGTGATGGCCGGGCACACCCTCGTGGTAGACGGTGGTCACCTCGCGCCAGGTGGAGAACGCGTCGATGCCCTCCGGCACGGCCCACCACATCCGGCCCGGCCGGGAGAAGTCCTCGCTCGGGCCCGTGTAGTAGACGCCGCCGTCGCTCGTCGGCGCGATCATGCATTCGATGCGGCGCACCTGCTCAGGGATGTCGAAGTGGGTGCCGGCCAGCTCGTCGACCGCCTTCTGGGCGAGCTGCTGCATCCACTCGCGGAAGGCCTCCTTGCCGGGGATGTTGCGCGCCGGGTCGGCGTCGAGCGCCGCCACGGCCTCGTCCACCGTGCCGCCCGGGACGATCCGGTCGGCGGTGGCCCGCATCTCGGTCTCCAGCCGGGCCAGCTCCTCGAAGCCCCACGCGTAGGTCTCGTCGAGGTCGACCCTGGCGCCGAGGAAGTACTGCGAGGCGAGTCTGTAGCGGTCGCGGCCGACGGCCTGCTTCGCGCGGCCCTGCGGGGCGAGCTCGTCGCGCAGGAACGCGGCGAACCCGGCGGTGGCCTCGGTGGCGGCGGCCGCGGCGGCGTCGAGGTCGCGGCCCAGCGACGCGGGCACGTCGCCTTCGGCGCGCACCCGCTCGACCAGGCCCGGCCAGAAGTTGTCCCGGGCCGGGTCGCTCCAGCTGTCGCACTGCTTGGCCATCTCGAGCATCTGGTGGCGGGCCGACACGTGCCCGCGCGCGGCCGCGTCCCGCACCGTCTCGGTGAACTCGGCGACCGCCGCCGGGAAGGCCGCCATCCGGGCGGCGATGTTCGCGGCCGCGTCGTTGCCCGACAGCGGCATGAGGTCGAACACGCCCCGGGTGGCGTGCAGCGCGCTGGAGATCACGTTGATCTCGCTGGTCAGCTCGCCGGCGTCGTACCGGGCCAGGGCGAGTCCCAGGCGCTCGGACATCGCCTCCTTGGCGACGCGTTCGCGTTCGTCAGCGGGTTCGACCGCGGAAAGATCCTGGAGAGTACGCCGGTCCAGCTCGGCGAGGGCGGCGAACCCGTCGGGGGAGAGGTCGGTCAGCTTGTCATCGTGGCCGGAGATGCCGACCGACGTCGCGCCGACCGGATCGAGAGCGGCCCACGCGTCGACGTATCCGTCGGCGATGTCATCTGTTCTTCCCATTCGTGCAACTTACCGCCGGACGCGGGAAAAGGGCGCGCGCTCTGTCGCACGTAACCTGCAGGATAGGCGTCGTGACGAGTGCGGTCCTTACCGAACGCCCGGCGGTCGACGCCCGGGCATGGCTTCCGGCGTACGGGGCCCTTGCCGTGCTGTGGGGCGCGAGCTTCCTCTTCATCAAGGTCGCGGTCGAGGGCGGCGTCGCACCCATATACCTGACGCTGGGTCGCTGTGCGGCCGGCGCGCTGGTCCTCGTCGTGCTGCTGCTCGTCACCCGCGACCGGCTGCCCACCGACAAGCGCCTGTGGGGGCAACTGGCGCTGCTCGCGTTCATCGGCAACGTCATCCCGTTCACCCTCTTCGGGTACGGCGAGCAGCGCATCTCATCGATCCTCGCCGGCATCTGGAACGGCACCACGCCCCTGCTCGTGCTGATCGTCATCCTGCTGTTCATGCCGTCCGAGCGGCCGACGCGCGAACGCATCATCGGCCTGGCCGTCGGGTTCGTCGGCGTCCTCGTGGTCCTCGGCGTGTGGCGGGGTGTCGGCGGCGGGGAGCTCGCCGGCCAGCTCATGTGCCTCGGGGCGGCCGCGTGTTACAGCGTCGCCCTCCCGTACACCAGAAAGATCATGAAAGAGCGACCCGAGTCGGGCCTCGCGCTCGCCGGCGGACAGCTCGTCGCGGCCACCGTGCAGCTGATCGTCATCGCGCCGCTGCTCGCGGGCGCCCCGCCGCGTCCCTCGACGCTGACGCCCGAGGTGACCGGCAGCATCCTCGCGCTCGGCGCCCTGGGCACCGGGGTCGCGTTCGCGCTGAACTTCCGGGTCATCCGGCTCGCCGGGCCGACCACGTCGGCCACGGTCACCTACGTGATCCCGGTCGTGTCGACCATCATCGGCATCGCGGTCCTGCGCGAGCACCTCAGCTGGTACGAGCCGGTGGGCGCGGTCATCGTCCTCGCCGGGGTCGCGCTGTCCCAACGCACGCCTAGGCGTGCCTAGCCGTCCAGGCGAGCAGGTCGTCGGCCCGCATCGTGTTGACCACGCGGACCGGGTCGACGCCGCTGGCCACCGCCCGCGTGCAGCCCACCAGCTGCCAGTCGAGCTGGCCGGGGGCGTGCGCGTCGGTGTCGATCGCGAACCGGCAGCCCGCCTCGACGGCCAGCCGCAGCAGGCGCTTCGGCGGGTCGAGCCGGTCGGGGCGACTGTTGATCTCGACGGCCTTGTCGTGCTCGGCGCACGCCGCGAAGACGGCCAGGGCGTCGAACCGGCTCTCCGGCCGGCCACGGCCCCGGTGGCCCTTGTCGCCGCCGGTCGTGGCGAGCTTGCGGCCCGTGCAGTGGCCGAGGATGTCCAGGTGCGGGTTGCGGACGGCGGCCAGCATGCGGCGGGTCATCACGTCCGGCTCGTCGGCGAGGTTGCTGTGGATCGAGCCGACCACCACGTCGAGCTGGGCGAGCAGGTCGTCCTTCTGATCCAGCGAGCCGTCCGCGAGGATGTCCACCTCGATGCCCGTGAGGATGCGGAACGTGGTGTCCGCGGCCGCGAACGTCTCGTTGAGCGCGGCGACCACGTCGAGCTGCTCGCGCAGGCGGCTGGCCGTCAGCCCGTTGGCCACCGTCAGGCGCGGCGAGTGGTCGGTCAGCACCAGGTACTCGTGGCCCAGGCCGAGGGCGGCCATCGCCATCTCCTCGATCGGCGCCGAGCCGTCCGACCACTCCGAGTGCGTGTGGCAGTCGCCGCGCAGCGCCTTGCGCAGCGCGGCCGTCGCCCCGTCCACATCGGAACCCTCCGTGGCGAGCAGTCGACGCAGGTAGACGGGCTCCTCGCCGGCCAGCGACTCCTCGACGCACCGGGCCGTCACGGTGCCGACCCCGGCCAGCTTCGTCAGTGTGCCCGCCGCCGCCCGCGACGCGATCTCCTCGGCGGACAGCTTCGTCAGGGTCGCGGCCGCCGAGCGGAACGCGCGGACGCGGTAGGTCGCCTCGTTCGCCGTCTCCAGCAGGAACGCGATGCGTTGCAGGTCAGCGACCGGATCACGGGTGGCCATGCCTCCCACCGTAGACCGTCCCCACCCGCCGCCACGTCCATCTCGGTATGGTGCGCGGCGATGACACACGTACCCACGCAGCAGTTCGGGCTTGCCGATGAGGCCGCGGCCCAGGGGGCGTGGGTCGCACCCGCTCGCGCGTCCACTGTGTTCTATCCGCCGCGCGCCCTCAGTGCCCGCTCAAGCGGGTCCTGCAACTGCTGGGCAGCCTGCTGCTGTTCATCGGCTCGTCGCCGCCGAGGACCGGGCCAAGCTCGAACAGATCCTCGGCCTCGACCACACGACGCTCGGCGAGATGCAGGCCGGTCTGGTCATCGTGAGCCCGCTGCTGGCGAGTGCGGCCGCCGCGCTGCTGCCCCGGTTCTAGGTAGCGTGTGCGCATGCGGACGATCGACTGGGTGGACGGCGCGGTAGAGATCATCGACCAGACCGCGTTGCCGGACACGGAACGGACCCTCCGGCTCAGCACCGTCGACGAGGTGATCGACGCGATCCAGCGGCTCGCCGTGCGGGGCGCGCCCGCGATCGGGGTGGCCGGCGCGTTCGGGGTCGCGATCGCCGCGCGCGAGTTCGCCGGGGAGCCCGACGCGCTGTCGTCGGCCGTACTCCGGCTGGAGACCGCGCGGCCCACGGCGGTGAACCTGGCCCGTGGGGTGCGGCTCGCCGCCGCCGCTCTGGCCACCGGGCCGGAGGCCGTCCTCGAGGCCGCGTTGGCGCTGCGCGACGCGGAGGTGACCAGCTCGGCCGCGATGGCTTCGCTCGGTGCGGACCTCGTGACGGAGCTGTGCGGGTCCTCGCCGCGGCTGCTGACGCACTGCAACACCGGTGGGCTGGCCACCGTCACCGGCGGGACGGCGCTCGGCGTGGTCGCGGAGCTGCACCGGCGCGGCGGGCTCGGCGGCGTCATCGCCAGCGAGACCCGGCCACTGCTGCAGGGCGCCCGGCTCACCGCGTGGGAGCTGGGCCGGCTCGGCATCGACTACCGGGTGGCGGTCGACGGGGCGGGGCCGTTCCTCATGGCCCGCGGTGAGGTCGACGCGGTGATCCTCGGCGCCGACCGGGTCTGCGCGAACGGCGACGTGATCAACAAGGTGGGCAGCTACGCGCACGCGCTCGGCGCGAGGGCGGCCGGCATCCCGTTCATCGTCGTGGCGCCCGAGTCGACGGTCGACGAGCACACCCCGTCCGGCGACTCGGTCGAGATCGAGGACCGCGCCGCCGACGAGGTCCTCCACTTCGGCACCACCCGCAGCACCCCTCCCGGGGCCCGCGCGATCAACCCCGCCTTCGACGTAACCCCCGCCGCCCTGGTCACGGCAATCGTCACGGACACCCGCGTCCTCCGCCCCGCCCCCTGACCGCGTCCCGCGTGCCCCACGCCGCGCCGCGTCGCGCTGCAAAAGTCGACTTCTGCACCCTTCGCAGGCCCGGACAACCGGCGAAAGTCGACTTTTGCAGCGCGGGGAGCGGTGGGGGTCAGGTGGGGCGGACGGCCGTGGCCGTTTGGCGGTCGGGGGAGATGGACGTCAGCCAGCCGCCTGATTCGCCCAGGGCCAGGAGGTCCTTGGGGTGGGTGGGGATCGTTGCGGTGGCGCTCCAGCCTCGGGGCCAGGAGGTGCGGACGTCGTGGCCGGGCTGCGCCCAGCTGCCGACCGCCGCGACCGGGTCGTCGGCCTGGAGGGCCTCGCGGGCGAGGGTCAGCTCGGCCAGCAACGCGTCGAGCGCCGCTAGCACGGGGCCCGAGTTGCCGCCGCACATCGCGGCGATCAGGCCGGGCGGGCTGCTGGCGACGCGGGTGCCGTCGCGGAACGATCCGGCCGCCAGGGTGCCGGCCAACGGGACGGCCGCCGCGCGGGACAGGGCGGAGGCGAGCAGGTGCGGCACGTGCGACACGGTCGCGACGGCCTCGTCGTGGGCGATCGCCGTGGTGGGCACGACCCGTACGCCCAGCTCGGTGACCAGGGTGGCGACGGTCAGCCAGTCGCCGAGGTCCGTCTCGGCGTCCAGGCAGAGCACCCACGCGCAGCCGCGGAACAGGTCGGCGTCGGCGGCGGCGAAGCCGGCCCGCTCGCGCCCTGCCATCGGGTGGCCGCCGACATAGCCGGCCAGCCGCTGCCCGCCGTCGCGCCAGCCGAGCCGCTGGTTGACCAGCTCGCGGACGGGCTGCTTCACGGACACGGCGTCGGTGACCAGCCCGCTGTAGCCGGCGGCCGCGATCTGGTCGAGGACCCCGCCGACGGCCGGCAGCGGCGTGGCGATGGCGACCAGGTCGGCGTGGCGCAGCGTGTCGCGCAGCGACTTGGCGACCTCCCAGCGCGCGTCGGCGGGCGCCTGGGCGGCGGCGTTGCGGGCCATGGCGCGGGTGGCCGGGTCGGCGTCGAAGCCGATGGCGCGGTGCCCGCCGGCCGCGAGGGCGCGCAGCAGGGAACCCCCGATGAGCCCGAGCCCGATGACCGCGACATCCACGCGGACACCTTATTCCGGTGTGTGTCGGTCTCGCGTACGGCCACCGTGTCTGAGCGTCGCGGTTAGCGTGCTTATGTGACGAAATTTCGCACAAACGTCCTCAGATATCTCCTCGGCGCCGTGATCGTTGTATGCCACGGGTCGGCCGCCAGCGCCGCGACGCCCGTGGTCGCTCTCCGGCCCGACGCCACCGCCGCCTTCGACGGCGCCGTGCGCGCGGTCGTCTACGCGGGCGGCACCGTCTACGTCGGCGGGGACTTCACCAGGGCGTACGCGGGCGGCCGGGCGCACGCCCGGGAGCATCTGGCCGCGCTGGACGCGCGCAGCGGAACCCTGCTCCCCTGGCACCCGGTCGCCGACGGCCCCGTGTACGCCCTCGCGGCCGCCACCGGCACGGTCTTCGCGGGCGGGGAGTTCGCCCGCGTCAACGACGAGGAGCGGGCGTACCTCGCGGCCCTCGACGCCGCGACGGGTGACCTGGACGCGCGGTTCGACCACACCGTCGACGGCCCCGTCCACGCGGCCGCCGTCGGGCACGGCCGCCTGTACGTGGCCGGTGAGGTGCACCGCGTCGACGGCGGGCGGCGCGGCGGCGCGGCGGCGTTCGACCTCTCCGACGGCCGACTCCTCGACGACTGGCGACCCCGCGCCAACGGCCGCGTCCACGCCGTCGCGGTCGCCCCCGACCGGGTGTTCCTCGGCGGTGCGTTCACGGAACTGAACGGCACGGGGACGCGCTTCCTCGCGGTCGTCGACCCGTACTCGGGGGAACTGGAAACGGGATTCCGGGCCGACCCCCGCGCGGCGGTGCACGGCATCGCGGTCGCCGACCGGGGCGTGTACGTCGCGACGGCCGGCACCGGCGGGCGCGGCTTCGCGTTCGGCCCGGACGGCGCGCGCCGGTGGACGTTCGCCACGGACGGCGACATCCAGGCCGTCGTCGTGGTCGGCGCGATGGTGCTGTTCGGCGGCCACTTCGACCACGCCTGCCGCACCGGGCGGACGGGCGAGCGGGGCCGCTGCGTGGACGGCACGCAGACGCGCGTGAAACTTGCCGCCGCGGCCGTCACCGACGGGCGGCTGCTGCCCTGGCGCGCGGACGCCAACGGAGTGACCGGCGTACTGGCCATGACCGTGGATCTGTCCGTCGGCAAGCTGTCGGTGGGCGGGCTCTTCACGGCGATCGGCGGCGCGCCGCAGCGGCGATTCGCGCAGTTCAGTCTTGGCTGACGGGCACAGGACACTACGCTTCGTGCGATGGATCGCTCCCGTACCCCTTCGGGTCTGTTCCCGTCCGGGCCGCTGCGCCCCGCGTTCCGCGAGCCGCACCCGGTCCGGGTCGGCGCCGTGCTCGCGGGGGCCGGGGCGACGGCCGGCTGGCTGCTCGTCTCCGCGCTGCTCGCCACGTCGCCGCGCAGCTTCGTGTGGCTCGTCCTGGGGGCGGCGATCCTCGCGTGGTTGGTGGCCGTACTGCTGACGTTCGTCGGCGATCGCGGGGTGGCCGTCGGGGTCGCGTTGTCGGCCGGCGCGGGGGTCGCGATCGCGATCGGCCTGGTCGTCGCCAGGTGGGTGACCACTGGCTGGTTTCTTTGGTAAAGGCCCACGTCAAGCGCACTGTCGTGGCTCTGTCACGGCCTGTCACGACCCTTGACGGCGTCGCGCCCATGGCTCACTCTCGGCGACATGGTGTGGAACCCGCAGCGGCTCGACCCGGACCGCCATCGGCGGCGGTTGGAGGTGCTCGCCGCGTTGGCCAACGCCAAGGCGCTGCGCGAACGCGCCGGGAGCGTCCGACGGGTGGGCCGGCTGGTCGTGCCGCGACGCCGCGTCGTCGGCTGAGCTCACGATCCGGGCGGCCGCACCGGTCGCCCGCGTACATGATCGTTCGTTGTTCATGGTCGGGGTGCCAAGTCGTCCGGGGGGACCGTGTCTTACTTCGCCGCAGCGCTGGTCAGGGATGCCGGGACCTGGGCCGCGTCCGAGTTCTCGCTTACCGGCCTCGCTGACGTCGAGGACGTCGCCGAGCGGCTCCGCGACGTCGATCCGGACGCCGATACGGCGCTGCTCTTCGTCGAGTCCGACGACTCGTACCTGGTGATCATCAGGCTGGACGACGGCGAGGACCTGCGGGTCTTCGGCTCGGACGCCGCCTTCGCCGACGAGTCGCGCATCGGCGCGCTGCTGCTCGGCGAGATCGAGGAGCCCGTACTCGACATTGACGAGGAGACCGCGGCGCCGGCGGACGACGACGCGGAGCAGCCCCCGCTCACGCCGCCCGACGCCGACCCGGTGGGCGACGCGGACCTGCTGTCGGACCTGGGCGTGCCGTCGCCCCGGCTGCTGGCGCTGTGCGCGCAGGAGGGCATGCTGCCCGCCGACATCACGGCCGAGGTGTGCCAGGCCATCGGCGCCGGCGACGAGGTCGAAGAACTGCGCGAGGCGTGATCCGTAGAGAGCGCCATATTGCGTGGATGCGCCGTGCACTGGAGGTGGCCGCCGACGACGGCCTCGTGGCGGGCCGGCCGGCGATCGACATTCCCGTCGGCGCGGTCATCTACGGGCCCGACGGCACGGAGCTGGCCGTCGGCCGCAACGAGCGCGAGCTGACGGGCGACCCGACGGCGCACGCCGAGATCCTCGCCCTGCGCCGCGCGGCGGCCGCCCGCGGCGACGGCTGGCGCCTGGACGGCTGCACCCTCGTCGTCACCGTCGAACCGTGCACGATGTGCGCCGGCGCGCTGGTCCTGGCCAGGATCGCCGTCGTGGTGTTCGGCGCGTGGGAGCCGAAGACGGGCGCCGTCGGCTCGCTGTGGGACGTGGTCCGCGACGCCCGGCTCAACCACCGGCCCGAGGTCTACGCGGGGGTGCTCGAGGCGGAGTGCGCGGCCTTAATGAGAGATTTCTTCCGGAGTACGCAGCAACGTGGCGGCGATGCCGCGGGCGTCGGCTGACCAGGGGGCGGGACGCAGCGTGCGCGGGTCGAGCTTCACGTTGACCCGCCGCCCGGCGGCGTAGACGGCCGACCCGTCCGGCGAGGTGAACTCGAACCCCACCACGGCGCTCGTCTCGCCGAGTTTGTCCAGCCAGAACCGCACGATCACGTCGCCGGTCCCCCGGATCGGCCGGTAGTAGGTGATGCTGAACTCCCGCACCGCGTTGACCACGTCCGTCGAGGTCGGCCCGGACTCGGTGAACGCGTGCCCGTGGTCGGCCCAGAACGCGGTGATCGCCCGCTCCAGCATCAGCGCGTACCGCGCGTTGTGCACGATGCCCATCGCGTCAAGATCGTCGAAGTGCACCGGCACGGTGCGGGTATGTCCAAAGGCGACGGCGGCGGTCATGCTTTCACTCCTCGGGCAGCAGGGTCGGGTCGGTCAGCAGGGGCCGCAGCAGGCGCAGCACCGCGCCCCGCGACAGCGTGTAGGCGCGCTCCGGGTCGACCATCCGGGCGCGGTAGACGGCGGCGGTCCCGGCCGCGTCGACGGCGAACGCCAGCAGGTCAGGGTCGGTGTCCTCGGCCAGATCGCCGATCGCGACGGCCTCGCCGGCCAGGCGTTCCAGGGTGGTCAGCCACTCGGCGGACACTTCACACAGGCGGTCGTGCACGGCCCCTTCGCGAGCGTCGTACTCGTACTGCGCGCCGACAAAGAAACATCCCCCGGGGAGTACGCCGTCGGCGTAGAAGCGCAGGCGCGACTCGTGCACGGCGAACAGCCGCCGGACCCCCCTGGGGTTGGCCAGCGCGGGGCGCAGGACCAGGTCGCCGAACTGCTCGCGGGCGTGCTCGATGGTGGCGAGCTGGAGCTCCTCCTTGGATGCCCAGTGAGCGAACAGCGCCGACTTGCTCACCGGGAGCCGCTGGGCGAGCTGGCTGAGCGACAGCCCACCGAGCCCTTCCACGGAGGCGAGCCGCACGGCGGCGTCGAGCACGTTCGCCCGCGTCCGCTCCCCACGGGCCAGCCGCCCATCAACCATCACGCGAGTCACCCTACCGAACTAACCGACCGGTCGGTCATATTATTGGCTTCATCACATCGCGTAATTTCGGACTATCAGAAATTCGGAGGCCGCCATGGCAGCTCAACCCGGACACGAAACTGCGACCGGTCGTGCCGTGCTGCGCGCCCGTGGGCAGGTGACACTGCCGGCCCACGTGCGGACGGAGCTGGACCTGCATGATGGCGACGACCTACTGGTGACCGTTGAGGCCGGGCGGGTGGTCCTAACCCGGCGACACTCGTTCCAAGGGACCAGGAGTGGTACTGGACGCCTGAGTGGCAGGCCGGCGAGCGGCAGGCGGATGCCGACCTCGCGGCCGGCAAGCGGGGTCAGATCTTCGGCAGCGATGAGGAGTTCCTTTCCGCGCTGACGGCTGGCGTTGACGACCCCTCTGTGCTGCGGTAACGCGGACCTACGAGCCTGCAGACGTTCGGCGCTGACTACCGCAAGCTGACCCCCGAACAGCGCAAACGATTCCTGGCCTCATCTGGCGTCGCATCGGCACTCATGATGTATTGCGGGCTCCGTAGTTAGCTCCACATCACCGGGTGGCGGCGTCGTTCAGGATGGCGTGCAGTCTGGCGCGGCATTCGGCGACGAACTCCGGGAACGTGTCCCAGTAGTACGCGATCCCGCTGGCGCCCACGGCGATCGCCCACGCCCGGGCGCGCGGCCAGGTCGCCTCGTCGATGCTCACCGCGTTCCAGTAGGACTCCCGGGCCTCGGCCGGCAGGTCCCAGATGGTGGAGTGCTCGGCGTCCGGGAAGCCGATCGACAGGCCGCCGAAGTCGATGACGGCCCGCAGCCGGCCGCCGGCCACCAGGATGTTGGTCGGCTTGAGATCGCCGTGCAGCCACACGTGCGCCCCGGTCGGCTCCGGCATCGCGACGGCGGCGCGCCACATCCGCGCGAGGGCGTCCACGTCGAGTTCGTCGCCGACCTTGGGCCGGCAGTCCTCGATGCACCCGCTGATCCACTCGTCGCAGGGCTTGAGGCTGCCCCCTCGGTACCAGCTGAGATCGTCCGCACGGGTGGCGCCCATCAGGTCGATGCCGTGCAGCGCGTGGACGAACGCCGCCAGCTCGGCGCCGAAGCTGGCCCAGTTCTCGACGGTGTCCGGTCCTGCCTCGGCGCCCTCGATCCAGCGGTAGACCGCCCAGGGCAGCGGAAACATCGGGCCCGGCTCGCCGGCGTGCACCGCCTCGGGGACCGGGTGCGGCAGGAGCGGACCGAGTCGGGGCAGCCACTCCTGCTCCTTGCGCAAGGACTGTGCCTTGTCGGCCGTCCGGGGCAGCCGGACGAGCAGGTCGTCACCCAGCCGGAACATGGTGTTGTCCGTGCCCGCGCCGGCCCGGGCCAGCGGAAGATCGGCCCAGTCGGGCCGTTGATCCGTCAGCAGCGACCTGACGATGGACTCGTCGACCGGAATCTCGCCCTCGTGTAGCGCCACGCCGCGATCCTTGCCGGACCCGGAACCGCGACGCCAGCAGTTTTTCGAGAAGCTCAAGCAGGGCCTCTCGCATTGAGAGGCCCTGCTTATCGCCGGTCAGAGGCTTGGATGCACGCGACGGCCCGGCATCGTTCATCGGTTGCGGAGGCGTGTTCCGTCTCCGGATGGCGATCATGGTGGGTGTTCGGGACGGGAGATCGGCGTCCAGAGCACGAAACCGTAGTGCGGCCAGGGTTTTCGGCTCGAGACGGCGATCTTTCGAGTCGGAACTGGGGTTTGCGGCTCAGTGTCGCGATCATGGGCGGGGTTGGTGTCTGGCCCGCCCGTCGACTTTGCCTTTTGATCAAGTGGCGTCGCCGGCCTGTCGTGAGGGTCGGAAAAGCCGATGTTTGGCCAATTTCGTGTGGTTATCGCGCGCCGAGTTTCGCGCGTACCTGTCCATGCGTCGGTGGTTCCCGCGATGCGGGCCGGGGTCGCCGGGTGGGCAGACGGTGTTGATGCTGGCTCGCGCGCCCCGAGAAAGCGCTCTCGTACAGAAGACATCGATCTTCGCAACTCGCGAGGGGCGGTTTGTCGGTTATAGGGGCGCCGGGACTGCGCGTCCGCACCGCATTCGGCGATCATGGGAGGACGCGCGGCGACGACCGGTGCTCGGACTGCACGCCCGTACCGGAGACAGCGATATCCATCCCGGCGCGGACAACTGAACTGTTGCGCTGGGACCAAGTGAGACCGCATGTGGGCCTAAAGATCAAACACCGGGTCTCCCCTGGTCGGGGAGCCCGGCGTTTGGCCTGCTCGTGGCGGTGGCGCGGGGATTTGAACCCCGGGAGGGCGTAAACCCTCACACGCTTTCGAGGCGTGCTCCTTAGGCCACTCGGACACACCACCGCCGAGAAGGGTACCGGATACCCCGGCGGCCCGTCGAAGAGGTATGCCCCCGGATCAAATCCGCGCCTCCGGGTGTCCGCCGACGACACCCCTGGCAGGATCTGCCCCATGAGTACGCACATCGGCGCCAAGCCGGGCGAGATCGCCGAACGGGTCCTGATGCCGGGCGACCCGCTGCGGGCCAAGTGGATCGCGGAGACGTTCCTGGAGGACGCGACGTGCTACTCCACGGTCCGGAACATGTTCGGCTTCACGGGCACGTACAGGGGCGAGCGGGTGAGCGTGCAGGGGTCGGGCATGGGGATGCCGTCGGCCTCGATCTACTCCCACGAGCTGATCAACGACTACGGGGTGAACACTTTGATCCGGGTCGGCTCGTGCGGGGCGATCACCGACGACATCGGGCTGCGGGACGTGATCGCGGCGATCGGCGCGTCGACGGACTCGAACATGAACCGGTTCCGGTTCGACGGGCTGATCGACTACGCGCCCGTGGCGGACTTCGGGCTGCTGCGCGGCGCGGTCGACGCGGCCGAGGCGCGGGGCATTCCGATGCGGGTGGGGCAGGTGTTCGCCGCCGACGCCTTCTACATCGAGAAGGACCGGTTCTACGACCGGCTGGCCGACTACGGCGTACTCGCGGTGGAGATGGAAACCGCCGCGCTGTACACGATCGCGGCCCGCTACCGGGCGCGGGCCCTGACCATCCTGACGGTGAGCGACCAGCTCAAGACGCACCAGCACGCCACCGCCGAGGAGCGGCAGGAGTCGTTCAGCCAGATGATCGAGGTCGCCCTCGACGCGGCGATCAAGTAGAGATCAGCTAAAGGTCAGCTGACGGGGTCTTTCGCGGCCCGGCCCGAACCGGGCCGGGCCGCGACCCCGCCTCTCAACACGTGTCGAGGCGCTGGGTGTAAAGCATGCGGACGGCGTTCTCGGCGCCCACGATCAGTTTCTGCACGGCCAGTCCGTCGTGCAGGATCAGGTAGGCGACGCCGTTCGGGTTGCGCACGAGCGCCCCGTCGAAGGTGGGCGACCCGGCGGGCGGGGTGAGCCGCTCCGCGTTCGGGTAGGCCCGGTTCAGGTCCGCGATCGCCGTACCCACCATGACGCCCTCGGGCGTGTGCAGCGGCGGGTACGCCCAGATGAACGCCAGCCGGTCGTGGTCGAAGACCGGGTCGGCGTAGTCGATGCCGGCGAACCGCCGGGAGCAGCCGGGGGTGGGCGAGGCCAGTAGGCCGGCCTCGGTGAGTTCGGCGACGGTCTGCCCGATCCGGACGCCGTTCGTCCCCTCGTAGCTGATGACCGTGGGGTCGGTCGAGGCCGAGGTGGGTTGTGGCGCCGGCGTGACGAAGGTGGCCGCCTCGGGGGCGCTGACGCGGGTGGCCGGGGCAGCCGGCGTGGGCCGTGGGGACGGGATGGCCGGGGAGCGGGGCGCGCTGCGGGTGGTGACCGCCGTGTGCCGGTCGGCCGCGTCGCTGCTGGGCGCGGCGCCGATGCTCGAGTTCTCCGGTGTGCAGGCGGTGAGGGCGACTGCGCACAGTCCCGCGCTGACGGCGACGGCCGGCGTGAATGATCGCCTCATCGTCATAACTCGTCCCCCCTTTCGGCCGGGCCGGGTATTTCCCGGCACGGTGTGCCACGGTCGGCCAGCGACCGCCTTGCCTCCGCGCGCCCTTGGGGGGATGTGGGCGCTGCGTATGTGGTGGCGCGTCGGCCGGATCCGGGGGACCGCGGGTGGAGAACCGCTCCGGACACCGACTGGCGCGCCGCACTAACGACAGTAGCTCAGTGCTACGAAATGGCTACCCAACGTGACGTGGGGAAAACCTCATCTTGACATCGAGGTTCCTTGGTTGCATGGTTAGTTACATGAGTAATGAACCGACGGACCGAGGCGATCCGGGTGGATGACGGCCGGCCCATCTTCGTGCAGATCGCCGAGATGATCGAGAACTCGATCGTCGACGGATCGCTCGCCGAGGAGGCGCAGGTGCCCTCCACGAACGAGCTGGCGGCGTTCCACCGGATCAACCCGGCCACCGCCGCGAAGGGCGTCAACCAGCTGGTCGACGAAGGCACCATCTACAAGAGACGAGGGATCGGGATGTTCGTCACCACCGGCGCCCGGGCCAAGCTCATCGCCCGCCGCCGTGACCAGTTCGCCCAGCAGTACCTGCGCCCGCTGCTCGCCGAGGCAAACAAGCTCGGGCTGAGCATCACCGACATCAAGACGCTCATCGACCAGTGGGAGGCGAAGTCATGACCGCGGTCGTCACCGTTGAAGGCCTGTCGAAGACCTTCGGCCGGGTCGCGGCAGTCGACCGGGTCAGCTTCGAACTGCGGGAGAACCGGGTGTACGGGCTGCTCGGCCGCAACGGCGCCGGCAAGACCACGCTCATGCAACTGCTCACCGGCCAGCAGTTCCGCACCGCCGGCGAGATCCGGGTCTTCGGCGAGGACCCCGTGGAGAACGAGTCCGTGCTCGCGAGGATGTGTTTCATCAAGGAGAGTCAGCGCTATCCCGACCAGTTCCAGGTGCGGCATGTGCTCGCCAGCGCGGCGCTGCTCTACCCGAACTGGGACGCGCACTTCGCCGCGTCGCTGGTCGCCGACTTCGCGCTGCCGCCCAAGCGGCCGGTCAAGAAGCTCTCCCGGGGCATGCTGTCCGCCCTCGGCGTCATCGTGGGACTCGCCGCCCGCGCCCCCGTCACCCTCTTCGACGAGCCCTACCTGGGGCTCGACGCGGTCGCCCGGCAGCTGTTCTACGACCGGCTGCTCGCCGACGTCGCGGAGCACCCGCGCACCGTCGTACTCTCCACGCATCTGATCGATGAGGTCGCTGACCTGCTCGAACACGTCATCCTCATCGACCACGGCCGGGTGCTGCTCGACCAGGAGGCCGACGCGCTGCGGGGCGAGGCGGCGCTCGTCACCGGCCCGGCCGGCGCGGTCGACGTGCTCACGGCCGGCCACCAGGTGCTGCACACCGAGCGGCTCGGCGCCGTCACCCGGACCACCGTGCGCGGCTCCTTCGACGCCGACACCCTCGCCGACGCCAGGGCGCGCGGGGTGGCCATCGACCCGGCCACGTTGCAGCAGCTCGTCGTCCGCCTCACGACCCATTCCATCCCCGGTCCCCGCGAGGAGGCGACCCGATGAACCGGGCCCTGCAGGTCGTCCGCATCCAGACGCTCACGGCGCAGAACGGCCTGGTGTGGCCGTGGATCATCATGGCCGGCGCGTTCGTCATCAACGTCGCGCTGTTCAGCGTCATCGGCGACGAGATCCCCGGGGGACCGAAGACCGGCGCCCTGATGAGCATCTTCATCGTCGCGATCGTGTCGAGCACCGTCCTGGTGTACCAGGTCCTGCCGTTCCTGCTCGGCTTCGGCGTCACCCGGCGCACCTTCGTCGCGTCGAGCGCCGTCCTCTGGACGGCCTGGGCGCTGGCCTCGGGCGTCGGCCTCTACCTGTGCGCGCTGGTCGAGCGCGCCACGGACGGCTGGTGGATCGACCTGACCTTCTTCGACCTGCCGTTCCTGACCCGCGACAACCCCATACTGCAGATCCTGGAGTACGCCGCGACGCTCACGGCCATGGTCTTCCTGGGGTTCGCACTCGGCACCGTGCTCCTCCGCTGGGGGGCGAGCGGCTTCTGGATCATCACCCTGGGCGCGACGCTGGTGCTGGGCGCCATCGCCGTGGTCATCACCTGGCAGCACTGGTGGGACAACATCTTCGGCTTCTTCGCCGACCAGCCCGTCAGCGTCCTGCTCACCGTCTGGCCGACGGCGGTCGCGGCACTCGCGGGCGGCGTCACGTACCTGGTCCTGCGGCGGGTGTCCGCCTGACGTGTGTGTCGCCAGGGCCGGGCCGCTCTCGCGACCCGGCCCTGGCGCGTCTACCGGGTGCCGAACCAGTCGTTGGCCGGCTCAGGTCCGATCTGGACCTCGTTGACGACCCGGACCAGCACCGACAGCGGCTCCTCGGCGGCCGCATTCAGGACCAGCCACCGGCCGTCGGTGTGCTGGACACTCAACGTGCCGCGACTGTAGGACCCCTGACGACCCCGGACCGTCACCGGTTCGCCGGCCGAGACTTCCGGCTTCGGGACGAAGCTCAGGCTGAACTGGCGTGGCACCTCGTACGTGTCGCTGTCGACCGACGCGGTGGCGACCTCGTAGTACCTGTCGCCCGACGGTCCGGGGGTGACGGCGATGGTCATCTGGTCACGTGGGATGCCGGCGGGCAGCCAGCCGAACCGGACCGGGACCTCGACCGCGGCGTCGCGGTCCGCGGTGACCGACCGTGCCACGCGCCGGGCCACCTCGGCGGCGTCCGACAGGCCCCGCACGGTCAGCCTGGCCACCGCCCGAGGGTTGATCAACCATGTGATCCTCGACTCGTCCGGCGCCTCGTTGCTCCACGCCGTCAGGCCGTTGATCGTCGTTATCCGTGTCGTGTCGTCGAGCGGACCACTGCCCTCGTAGTGGCCGAGATCGAGGCGGACGCTCACGTCACCGTCGAACCAGGACCGCACCTGGGTGACGGTGGGCATGCCCAACGAGGCCATGCGGACCGTCTCACGTACGCCGGCTGGCAGGTAGGTGGGGCGCAGGGCCATCGCCGCGCGCAGGTTGCCGCTGGCCGGCACGTCGCCCATCGGGATGTCCGGTGGGTAGGTCACATCGGGATCGCGCGAGCTGCGCAGCACGATCGGGAGCCCGACCGCGGCGGCACCGGTGGCCGCGGCGGCCAGCCCGCCCGCGAACAGCATCGTGCGCCGCCCCCGGCGCTTGGCGTCCCGCTCCAGCAGCGTCCGGCGTACCGCCTGCTCATCGGGGGTGAAATCGGCGGCCCGCGCGAACGCGGCGCGGATCAGTTCGTCCTGGGTCATCGCGCCAGCTCTCCTTCCTTGGCGTACGAGGCGCGCAGCGCGGCGAGCGCCCGTGAGCTGTGGCTGCGTACGGTCGCCTCCGAGCAGCCCAGCAGGGCCGCGATATCGGCGTCGGAGCGGTCGTCGAAGTAGCGCAGGGCCAGCACCGCCCGTTGGCGCGGCGGCAGGGCGGCGATCTGGCGCAGCAGCGCGTCACGCTCGTCGACCAGGCCCGCATGGTCCGGCACGGCCGGCAGCAGGGTCTCGTGCAGTTGCCCGACCCGCGCCGCCCAGCGCCGTCGCCAGGACAGGAACTCGTTGAGAATCATGCGTTTCACGTAGAACTCGGGCTTGTCCAGCGCTCCGATGTGGTCCCACCGCTGCTGCGCCCGGATCATCACGTCCTGGACGACGTCCTCCGCCAGTGGCGGGTCGCACGTGACCACCGTGGCGTACCGCATCAGCGCGGCAAGCCGCGCCGCGACGAACTCCTCGAATGTCATCCACCCTCCCAGGTCCGCTAAGTACACGCCTGGCGGGCCCCATCTGTGCAGCCGTGTGGGACCTCACCTCAGCGGCGGTTCCGGCCAACGTTCCGCTGCACGGGTGAGCACGGGCCCGGCTCTTGTGAGGGGCCGCCGGCGCGACGACGCAGCCGGCGCTCGACGAGTTCGTCGGCGCGCCGGGCGTACTCCAACTCGGGGCACGGCTGCCCGTCGGTGCAGTACGGACACATGGTTGGGTCGTGAGCCGTTATCTCGTCGGCGAGATCAGCGCGTACGTGTGAGCGGTACCGCTGAGCGTCGCTCTGACTCATGTGCACCTCCATCGGTTGGCAGCCCGGCGGACCGGAGACGCGTCGCGACCCGCCGGGGCCTTCATGCGGAGCGAATGCTGGCGACGGTCGGGGCGACCACCAAGGCTGTGCCCCGAACGTCGCTTTTGCCGCATCTTGCATGCGGCGCCGAGCCATATCTAAGGGCTCGACCAGAGACAACTAGTGCTCCAAGCGCCAACGAGGAGCGAGTTTCCCGTAGCTGAACCTAATAGATTAGGTTGGTGATCACAAGCGCACGGAGAACCTGATCTATTACGTTTCTTGAGATCAAGAAGGGAGGGTGGTGTTATGGCAGGGCCAACGAGGAGCCTGACATGCCGCGCGCGCCACGCTACCCAGAGATCGTGGAAGACATCCGGGAAAAGATCCGTGAGGGCGTACTTCGCCCGGGTGACCCCCTGCCGTCGATCGAGCAGTTGAAGGCTCAGTACGAGGTGTCGTACGGCCCGGTCCGCACCGCGATGCTCGTCCTCAAGGCCGAAGGGCTGATCCGGGGCGAACCGGGCCGCGCCGTGTTCGTGGCCACGCAAGCGGAGTAACGGCCTCCGTCCAGTCGCCCGAAGAGATCTTGACGTCGGGCGGTGCGCGCTCCATGATCACGCGAGTTTAAAGATCGCCAGGAGCAAGCATGTACACGATGACCGTGAACCCGGAGTACTACGAAAGTCTGTTGCTGCCGCAATTGGAGCCGGACCCCACCGGGCAGCGGGAGATCGTGTCGCTTCCCATTCCGCACTTCCTGCGTAAGACCGCGATCTGGCAGCTGCCCTACGCCGCGGCTGAGGCGCGTCGGGTGCGGCGGTTCCAGGTGGTTCTCAAGATCAGCATCGTCGTAAGCCTGGCGATTACGGCCGGGTTCATCTACTTCGCGTGCGCGAGCAGCGTCAACTGGACGCTGTGGGGCATTCTCGTGGCAGCGACCATCGTTAGGTCGGTGCTCTTTCGCTTGCTGCGTCCGGCGGGGTTTCCCGTCTACAAGCGGGGCGTCGGCCTGACCTTCAGCGGACTGCCGCAGGACTTCGTCGAGCGCGTGGCGGAGATGAACCCGCCGAGCGCGGTCTTCATCACCCCGGCCGCGGCGCCCGTCGCCTGAATCCGGCTGGCGGGCGGGTTTTGCGGAGTCCCTACGCTGGTGACCAGACGGGGGGTTCCGATGGCGAACGGGCGACGGACCGAGGAGCAGCGGTTCACCATACGGCATGCGCTGATCATGCTGACGACGTTCGCGTTCGGCGTGGCCCTGCTGGTGGGCGGGCTGATTCGGTTCAACGACCACCGGGTGTTGGGCGACCGGGGTGTTGTCACCACGGCCACGGTACTGGAACTCGGTAGGAAGTCCGCCGAGGTCCGCTTCGTCTCACTCTCGGGCGAAACGGTGACGGCCCGCGTCCACGATCAGGGTTCCGGGCCGTACGAGGTCGGCGGGCCTATGTCGGTCAGCTACGACCCGGATGACCCCGCGGGTCGCGTCGAGGACGTCGACGGCACGAACGCCGCGATCACGCGCTGGCTCTACACCGTCAGCGGCCTGGGCATCATCGGCCTCAACGTCTTCGGTGCGTGGTGGTGGTCCACCCGGGGCCGGACCGCCGGTGCCCGTGCGCGGCGCCGGAACTGAGACCGAATACGCGTAGGGCCGGCCCCGATCAGGGCCGGCCCTACGCGTATGTGCTGTTCAGGTGGCGGAGGATACGAGATTCGAACTCGTGAGGGTTTTATCCCAACACGCTTTCCAAGCGTGCGCCCTAGGCCTCTAGGCGAATCCTCCGCCGGCAACGATACCGAAGGGTTGGCGCCCCGCGCACTCGGGTACAGTAGTCCGCAGCCTCTCGTGCGGCGTACATCTCGTGAACCTCCCCAGGGCCGGAAGGCAGCAAGGATAAGCGGGCTCTGGCGGGTGCACGGGAGGCCCTTTACGTTCCCGGGCCTAGCGGGTGCCCGGCGGGTGGGCGGCGAGGAACGCGCGGACGGCGCGCGAGGCCGCGAGCGCGGCCCGGATCTGTTCGTGGGCTGCCTCAACGGTCCGGCTGATCCGTGCCAGCGCGGCCGGGCGGGCGGCGATCGCCGCGTCGGCCTGGCCGCGCAGCAGCCGGCCCGCCTGGGCGAGCGACGTACGCAGGGTGGCCAGCGACGCCTGCGCCGGGCGGGTGTCGACCCCCGTCGCCGCGACGGCCGCCACCCGGCCGACGAACCGGTGCCGCACCTCGCCGAGCGAGACGATCGTGGCCGCGTCGGTGTCGGCCGAGATGACTGTGCGCACCTTGTCGCGGATGGCGCCGAAGGCGTCCTGGCTGTTGGTCAGTGTGGTCGCGTGGACGCGCAGGGCGCGGTTGGTCCGTTCGGCCATGACGCGCGCCCGCAGTCGGGTGAGCCCGGCCCGCTCGCGGGTGATGATCGAGGTCAGGGCGGCGCGGTGCCGCCGGGTCAGGTGTTCGGACTCGGCCACGATCCGGGTGGAGCCGGTCAGGGACGCGAGCCGTTCGTCGATGCGGCCGGCGACCTGGGCACGGTGCGTGTTGACGTCCTCCGCCGCGGCGGACGCCTGGCCACCGGGCATGAGCAGGCCGGCGGCCAGACCGCCGGCGAGTGCGAGGCCGAGAAGACGGCGCGTGATGTTGGTCATGCCGGCCAGTCTCGCGGCCGAGAAACGGATTCCAAAGGACAAAACACATTAAAAGTACGTATGCCGCGTGGCGCCTCGCCGGAGCTGGACTCATGTCGCGCGTCGCACCGGCGCGGTAGGTTGTCCGCGTGGCTCTGGCGCTGTACCGCAAGTACCGGCCGCGTACGTTCGCCGAGGTCATCGGGCAGGATCACGTCACCGCGCCGTTGATCCAGGCGCTACGTACGGGCCGGCTCCATCACGCGTACCTGTTCTCCGGCCCGCGCGGCTGCGGGAAGACCTCGTCCGCGCGCATCCTCGCGCGCTCGCTGAACTGCGAGAAGGGCCCGACGCCCGAGCCGTGCGGCGAGTGCGAGTCGTGCCGTGCCCTCGCCCCCGACGGAGCCGGCTCGATCGACGTCATCGAGATCGACGCGGCCAGCCACGGCGGCGTCGACGACGCCCGTGACCTGCGCGAACGCGCGTTCTTCGCGCCCGTGCAGAGCCGCTTCAAGGTGTACGTGATCGACGAGGCCCACATGGTCTCGACCCAGGGCTTCAACGCCCTGCTCAAGCTCGTCGAGGAACCTCCTTCGTACATCAAGTTCATCTTCGCGACGACCGAGCCGGAGAAGGTCCTCGGCACCATCCGCTCCCGGACCCACCACTACCCCTTCCGGCTGATTCCGCCGGGCGTGATGCGGCCCCATCTGGAGCAGCTCTGCGCCTCCGAGGGCGTCGCGGTGGAGCCGGCCGTGTTCCCGCTCGTGGTGCGCGCCGGCGGCGGCAGCGCCCGCGACTCGCAGTCCGTGCTCGACCAGCTCATCGCCGGCTCGGGCGACGGTGGCGTGACGTACGCGCACGCGGTCGCCCTCCTCGGCGTCACCGACGGCGCCCTGCTCGACGAGGTCTGCGACGCGCTCGCGGCCGGCGACGGCGCCACGGCGTACGCGGGGGTGGACAAGGTGGCCGAGGCCGGGCACGACCCGCGCCGGTTCGCCAGTGACCTGTTGGAGCGCCTGCGGGATCTGATCATCCTGCAGCAGGTGCCGGACGCGATCGACAAGGGCATCATCGACGGCCCGCCCGACGAGCTCGACCGGATGGCGGCCCAGGCCAGCCGCTTCGGCCCGGCGACCCTGTCCCGGATGGCCGACATGCTGCACAACGGCCTCACCGAGATGCGCGGCACGACCAACCCGCGCCTGCTGCTGGAGCTGGTCATCGCCCGGATGCTGCTGCCCGGCGCCGACGACTCTGCGGCCGCCCTGCTGCAGCGCATGGAACGCATGGAGCGTCGCCTCGCCGCCGCCCCCGAAGGCACGGCCGCGACCCACGCCCCACCAATGCACACCCCGGCAGCACACACCCCGGCAGCGCCCGTCCCGACCGCGGCGCCGGCCGACCCGGCGCCGGTGGCAACGCCCGCAGCCGCCGCGCCGGCCGTGCCCTCCGATCCCGCGCCAGCCCTGCGCCACGACGCGGCACCCGCGCCGGCCGGGCAGCTCGATGTGGCGGCGATCCGGCTGGTCTGGGACGACCTGCTCACCGCCGTGCGCCGCAAGAGCCAGAAGACCGCCGCGCTGGCGCGCGACGCGGTCGTACGCGCCCTCGACGGCGACACGGTCGTCCTCGTCGTGAAGTCGGCGGCCCTGGCGACGATGCTCACCGACAACTCGCCCCTGCTGGTCGAGGCGCTCTACGAGCGGTTCGGCGGCACGTGGCAGATCCGCTGCGAGATCGGCGGCGACGGCGGCGGCCCGCGCGTCTCCCCCGGCTCGGCACCCGCCCAGGCCACCCGGCCGGGCGCGGGTCGGGACGCCGGCGGACGTGTCCCGGCGCGCACCGGCGACGCCGGCGGC